>JBDKTP010000155.1:0-1944 GCA_039680115.1 Rectinema sp. | reverse complement strand
CACCGCCACAGTTCGCTCCATGCAGCCGGCATCGTGATCGGCAAGACTGACCTGACCGACTATGTGCCGCTCTACAAAGATCCCAAGACCGGGGCCATCTCTACCCAGTACACCATGGACCTTCTTGAGGAATGCGGACTTGTCAAGATGGATTTTCTCGGGCTTAAAACGCTCACCCTCATCAAGAACACGCTCAATCTCATAAAGAAGCGCGGAATCGATTTAAAGGAAGATGATATCCCGGAGGACGACGCCAAAACCTATGCAATACTGGGAGAGGGCAAGAGCACCTCGGTCTTCCAATTCGAATCGTCCGGCATGCAAAACGTCCTTAAGCGGGCAAAACCGACCTGCATCGAAGACCTCATCGCTTTGAACGCACTGTATAGGCCAGGCCCCATGGACTATATCGATCAGTTTGTCGATTCGAAAAATGGCAAGACACCTGTCACGTACCCGCACCCGAGCCTGGAGAAGTACCTCAAAGGCACCTATGGCGTCATCGTGTACCAGGAACAGGTCATGCAGGTGGCAAGCGAAGTGGCTGGTTATTCCCTCGGCCGCGCCGACCTTTTGCGCAAGGCCATGGGAAAGAAAAAGCCGGAAATCCTGGCTAAAGAGCGCGGGCCATTCGTCGAGGGCGCGGTCGCGCGCGGCTACAAACGGGAGGAAGCCGAAAAGATTTTCGACATACTGACGCCCTTCGCGGGGTACGGCTTCAACAAGTCGCACGCGACCGCGTATTCGGTTGTAGCCTACCGCACGGCCTACCTCAAAGCCAATTACCCTGCGGAGTTCATGGCCGCCAACTTGTATAACGAGATTGCAGACACGGACAAACTGACGGCGTATATCAGCGAAGCAAGAACGATGGGGCTCAAAGTCCTGGCGCCCGATATCAATACATCAGAGGCCGCGTTTACTGTAGAGCACGGCGACATTGTTTATGGTTTCCTGGGAATAAAGGGTGTTGGGGAGGGTGTTGCAAGGGCGATCGAAGCGGAACGCAGGGCCCACGGCAAGTTCCGTGACATTGCCGACTTTACATGCAGACTCACCGATTCCGGCCTCAACCGAAAGGTGCTTGAGTCGCTCATTCTAGCCGGGTGTTTCGATTCATTGGGGTATAAGCGAAAGCAGCTTGTAAACAATCTCGAGGGGCTTCTTGACTGGACAAGCGCAAAGTGCGAGTACGAATCTTCCCGTCAGGGGAGTCTTTTTGACATGGATGACGAGACGGTGTATCCGGGCTATGTCATGACACCATCGGACGAATTCTCGCGCCAAGAGCTTCTCAATTTTGAAAAGCAGCTTTTGGGGTTCTATTTCACTGGGCACCCCATGGATGAATATCGACAGATCTGGGAGCGGTCTGCGACTTTCGATATGGCGCATCCTGAACACGCCACACAGGGTAAAGACTACGTGGTTGTGGCGCTTCTTAGAGAATTTAGAGAGATCATGACAAAAAGCGGGCGCAAAATGGCGTTTGGATTGGTTGAGGATTATGTTGGATCGATAGAAATCGTCGTGTTTCCGGACGCTTTGGAGGCCGCGAGGCCGCAGCTAGTCGTGGATCAGGTTGTGTGCATGCTGGCAAGCTTCGACGGGGCGAGGGGTAAGCCGTCTTTGCAGGTAAAGCAGATGTTGGACCCGAAGGAGCTCAAAGAGCGCTCGTGGAGGGAGTTGCATTTGCGGCTGCGGCCCGCGGCCGACAACGCGAACTACGCAGAAGATAGGCTCGTTGAGCTTCGTGATGCGATATACTCTTTGCATGGACAGTGCAAAGTTTATTTCCACGTGCCTCTTCGGGCAGGCAAGGAAGCCGTCGTGCAAGCGGGTGAGCACATTGGCTGTTCGGCGATGGATGCGGATTTGGACTACCTCAGGTCGCAAGTGCTTGTTGACGATGTGTGGCGCGACTGAGCTTTTTGGGGGCGGCCA
>JBDKTP010000154.1:0-23532 GCA_039680115.1 Rectinema sp. | reverse complement strand
GAAAACACTATCGTTATAAGAATTGTCATCGTCTTTCCTCGCTCATTCTTTTTGAGCCATCTAATAGCTGCTCAATCAGCTATTTCATGAGTCCCGCAAAACCCATAAACGCCATACCGATAAGGCTTGTCGCAACGAAGAGTATCGGCGTACCCTGCAGGAACTTGGGCACCTTGCTTGTCTTCATCCGATCCCTAACGCCCGCGAGCAGAATCATGGCGAGCAAGTACCCCAGTGAAACGCCAACGGCGTAAACGATCGACTGAATAAACGTATAGTTGAAGTCGATGCTTTCAAACGTCACTGCCAAAATGGCGCAGTTGGTCGTAATGAGTGGCAGATAAATTCCCATTGCGGAGTACAAACCTGGCACATTCTTTTTGAGGTAGAACTCGACAAGCTGCACAAGGCAGGCGATTACAAGGATGAAGACCAGAATCTTGAGGAAGGTCAGGTTGAGCGGCATCAGAATATAGTGATAAATGGGCCAGGTGACAGCGGTGGCAAGCACCGTTACAAACGTGACCGAGGTGCCCATACCTATGGACTGACCAATGTCACCCGTCATGCCGATATACGAGCACAGCGCGATAAAGCGCATGAGTACTATGTTGTTGACGAGCAGCGCCAGGACGAAAATCCTTATCAGGTCCATTTATGCATTCTCCTTTGCTTTCTGCTGATCGGACACCTGCTTGGCAGCCAGGGCCTCGCGCTTATTTATCGACCTCTTGATGGCGTTGTTCACGGACATCAGAAGGCCGAACACAAGAAAGCCGCCCGGCGGGAGGATAAAGAATAGAATTGGCGTGTACGATACAGGCATCACCTGGATTCCTGCAAACGTGCCGTTGCCAAGCAGCTCGCGGACCGCGGCGATGACGATCAGGACCCAGGTGTACCCCAAACCCATGCCGAAAGCATCCGCGATGGAAGAAACGACATTCTGTTTGGAGGAATATGCTTCGACGCGCCCCATGATGATGCAGTTGACGACGATGAGTGGAATAAAGACGCCCATGCTCTTGGAAAGGGCAGGGAAGTACGCCTTCATCACGAGGTCGACGATCGTGGTAAATGCCGCAATGATGATGATGAAGATAGGCAGGCGCGCAGCATTCGGAATCAGCTTTCTAAACGCCGAAATAAAGATCTCGGAGAAAACTAGAACGAAGGTCATCGCCAGGCCCATGCCGATCCCGTTGGACACATTCGATGTGACCGCCAGGGATGAGCAGATGCCAATCATCAAAACCAACAAGGGATTTTCAAAGATAAGGCCAGCCTTAAAGACTTGCCAAAAGCTTCTTGTGTCTTTTCCTTCTTCACTCATTGAGATGCCCCCGAAGTAGTTTCTGCCGCCGGTTCTGCGGACTGCGTGGCCGTACCCTCGGCCGAGGCGCCAGATGTGGCTTCGGCTGCCGGCTGTGTCGCCTCTTGCGAAGCGCCGGAAGTTGCGGACGGCGCCGCAGTCCCCAGAGCCATCGCCTGGAGGTAGGCTCCTGCCGATGCGCTTGCAACCTTGACAATCTTTGTGATCGCCTTGGATGTGACCGTGGCTGCCGTTATCGGAATAACGTCGGTTTTTACTTCGAATTTGTCAGTTATGTACTTGCCGGTGAATTGACCAGGGAAGGTGATCTTCTTCTCTTTATCGACGTAATACGTGGGGCTTGCAGCATTGGCGCCCAATCCCGGCGTATCGGAAATCTCGAGGATGCGCACACCGGTTATGCTCCTGTCCAACCTTACGCCAATAAGCACGGTCGCCGGGCCTTTGTAGCTCGCCGTCGAGGCCTTTATGGCCACACCCAAGGGAGCCAGATCATTCTTTACGAGGTACGCTTCCTCAATCTTGACGGTCTCGTCGCTGGAACTAACGGCGCTCGTTATGTCTTCGTGCGACGTAGCTTCAGGGAAAAGTTCTTTGAGGGACGCATTGAGCGCATCCTGCGCCTGCGACGCAATCGCCGGCTCGGTGATCTGATAGACCACTGCCAGGCTCGCGCATGCAACAACGGCAAAGGCCGCAAGAATTAGACCTAGTTTTATGGTGTTGTTTTTCATTTCGAGGCCCCCTTTACTGCCTTAATAGGCTTGGGAGGCGCAACATAGCCGTATTTTTTAGTCTTTAGCTTATTGAGGTAAGGCGTAATGATGTTCATGATGAGAATTGCGTAGGTTACGCCCTCTGGGTAACCGCCGAATTCCCGAATTATGACGATGATGAGTCCTATGCCGACTCCATACAAGACCTGCCCAAGCGGGGTAAGCGGCCTTGTGACATAATCCGTCGCCATAAAAAAGGCAGAAAAGACCACACCACCTGTGAGAATTGTGAATACGGGGTCCAGTCCGAAAATCCATGCAAACACGAAGGTTGAACCTATCACGCTCACTGGAATAATCCACTGAATAACCCCGAGCGAGAGTAGCAAGAGACCACCGAGCAGAATGAGCAGAATGGAACTTTCGCCCATGGAACCGGGCCTAAAACCCAGGAACAGCTGCTTGTAGAAGCCTGCGGTATCACTTGCACCATAGTACTGAGCGATCTGCGCCACCGTGTAGTGGCCGTGCAGCAGCCCGAGCGGCGTCGCGGTGCTCACGGCATCGGCTACTTGGCTCGTGGCCGCCGCGGTGGCGTCCGCAAGCTGGGAGGCGGAGGTCAGGGCGTCGGCGTGGACGGCGAGGCCTTTTGGCATGGTCCAGGTGGTCATCGCGGCGGGGAAGCTCATCAATAAGAAGGCGCGAGCCGCGAGGGCGGGGTTAAAGGGGTTGGAACCCAAACCGCCAAAAAACTCTTTTACAACGATAATTGCAAAGAGCGAGCCGAGCGCGACCATCCAGAGTGGGGTCTTGGGCGGCACAATGAGTGCAACCAGCATACCTGTAACAATGGCAGAGCCATCGGTGATGGTGGTGCTGGCCTTAATGATCTTGCGGAACAGATATTCGCCAACAACTGCCGCCGCTACAGAAACGAGCACAGAAGCCAGAGCGAAGATTCCGTAAAGGTAAATTCCGTATATTGTGCTGGGAATAAGGGCTAAAACTACGGAGAGCATGAGGCTGGAAACGCTCACCGGCGAGTAAATATGAGGGCTCGATGAAAGATAAAGTCTTTTTTCGGGCTTATCAGGCATTCTGCGCCTCCTTTTCTTTTTGCTTCATAGTGCGCAGAACCTGCTTGCCAAGCCTGAATTTCTGCACAAGCTGACGATGGGCAGGGCATACAAAAGCACAGGCTCCACATTCGACACAATCCATCAGGCCGATTTTTTCGGCTTCCTTGTAGTTATTCGTTTCTATGGCGACCGCAAGCAGGGCAGGGGAGAGTCTGCAGCCGCAGGCGCGCATGCAGCGCCCGCACCTGATGCACGGCTCCTCCTCGGCGGGCCGCACCTCTTCCTTCCCCATGAACAGCACCCCCGACGTGTTCTTCTGCACTGGAATCTCGTAGTTCGGCACCGCCACCCCCATCATCGGCCCGCCGAACACCACTTTGCGCAAACTATCCTCATTCACCTGCGCCGCGCCTGCGGCGACCAAATCCGATACCAGCGTGCCAATCGGCACCACGACATTCGCAGGCTTTGTACAAGCCCCACCAGAGAGCGTCAAACCGCGCTCTATAAGTGGCTTGCCATCCCGGAACGCCTCTACGATGGCGCACAACGTGCCCACATTGTCCACCACGCAGCCTACGTCCATAGGGAGGCCGCCTGATGGCACTTCCTTGCCCGTGAGCGCCGTAATGAGCATTTTTTCGCCGCCCTGCGGATACTTCGTCTTGAGCACCTGCACGCGCATCTTCATGCCGTCGCGCGTACGCGGACTTGCGGAAATCGCCTTTTCCAAAAGCGGCACCGCCCGTGCCTTGTTCTGTTCTACCGCGATAACACCTTCGGGCGCCCCAACAATCTTCATGGTAATGGCCAAGCCTTCGACCACATCCTCGGGCCGCTCGATCATCGTCCGCTCGTCGATCGTAAGATACGGCTCACACTCGGCGCCGTTTGCAATCACAAGCGAAATCGGCTTGGATGGAGCAAGCTTGACGTGGGTCGGGAAGCCGGCGCCTCCCATACCGATGATGCCCGCCGCCCTAATGCGCTCGAGGGCCTCATCTTTGGTGCACTTGAAAGCATCCAATGGCGCCATAAAATCGTCGCCAACTACACCTTCCTGCGCTTCGATAACGATACAAGGCCCTTCCTGATTGTTGCTCAAGAGCCTTGGCTCGACTTTTTTGACAACACCGGCGATGGACGCGTGAAGCGGCACTGTCATCATGCCGCTGCCATCCGCAATCTTCTGGCCGCGCTTTACCGCGTCCCCGACCGCTACGACCGGCTTGATCGGAGCGCCGAAATGCTGGTTGACCGGGATGAACACTCGCTTTACATCGCCTATTCTTTCTATGGCAAGACCGCCAGAGCGGTCCTTCTTCTCGGGTGGATGTGCGCCACCCCTGAAAGTTTTGGTAGCCATGATGGAAAAATCTCCTTTGAAGGCTTAGGTCCACTGGCAAACGCTGCCCGTCCCGCGACATGCTTATACAGGACGCATCTTGAGGGAGAGCAGACAACACCATCTTGATAAAATTTCGAAGTATATTAGACCCTAAACGTTAATACGGTCAAGTTGAAGAATCGCTTGAAAAATATCTAAATTTTTTTAATATAAAATATTATTTTATCTATAATATATTTACGATATTTGGCCGGTAGACCGTGGCAAGCAGTTATAGTGACTTATTCTATGCAGGTACGGTCGCAAGGGGTGGGTACGGGCTCAAAGCAGGTACAGCAACAAGGCAGGTACTGGCGCTAGCGCTCCATCAGGCTCGCTGCGCAGTGTACCTGCGCGCACCGCCAGCACACCGTACCTGCGCAAGATTTTCAGCGATTATTACTTCCTACCTCGGAACATTACCCGCACTTGCTTATAGAGCCCTTCGCCCTCGCTCTTGGTTTCGATATCGACAATGTCATTGAGCGTCGTATGGATAATCCTGCGCTCAAAAGGATTCATAGGTTCAAGCAGTACGGAGTGGCCAGTCTTTCTGACCTGTTCGGCCGATTCATACGCCATCCTTACAAGCGATTCCTCCCGCCGAATACGATAATTCTCGGAGTCAAGAATGATCTTCATATCCTCTCGCCCGAGCTTGCCTGCATAGACATTAGCCAGCAGCTGGAGCGCGTCGATATTCTTGCCCTTCTTGCCAATGATCATGGCGGTATTGTCCGTTTCGATTCTAAGACCGATTTTCTTGTCCTCCCTAAAAAGAACCGAAACCTTGGCAGGATACCCCATTTTTTCCACGACGGTCTTTACCCATTCAATCATCTTGAGCTCAAATTCGTCGTTTGGTACAAGCGGTTCTCTGGGCTCCTGTGACTCGCGCGACCCTTTAGCCCAACCTTGCTCTGTACGGTCCTCGCCACGTTGCAGGTCCGATTCATAGGAATTGCCAGCGCTGCCATTCGCAAGATCGCGAGCCTCTTCCAAATCCCGGGTATGCACGCGAATTCGAACCTTGCCTTTCTTAAAAAGACTTCCTGCCTGATTTTCCACTATTTCCACATCAAATTCGTCAGTTTCCAGCCCCAACTGGTTGGCTGCCTCTTCGATAGCCTCCCTTTCGGTCTTGCCTTCAAATTCGTATATCATGTACCTAACTCCTTCAACGCTTACTTTCTTTTTTGTCACCGGATTTGCGGCTGCTTTTCTTGTCCTTTTTGCCTGCATCCTTTTGAGTGTTGTCGGCCTTCTTTTCTAACCAGTTGACGATGCGCGCGCTAAAGTCCTCTCCCTGCCGCGAACCTCCAGACTTTGGCCCCTTGGGATTCCCCCGCCTGGATGCGTTTGCTCCCTTGGTGACGGCGGAAGTCTTTATAGCACTGGATTTTGTGCTGGATTTTGTGCTGCTCGCCTTGACATCGTCTTCGGTAGAAATACCCACCAATACTGGCCCTGCCATTGCGAGGGTTTCTGCCTTGTGCTTTTTCATCATGTTATTGATGATCATCTGTTGAATTATCGTAATGACGTTATTCACGATCCAGTAAATAAGTAGCCCAGACGGCACATCGTACAGAATGAAGAAGAAAATGATCGGCATGCCGAAGGTCATAAGCTTCATCTGAGCCGCTGCCTGCTGATTCTGCTGTGTCTGCGGCTGCTGAGTGAATTTGCCGTACAGGAGCTGGCTCACCAGATAGATAATCGGCAAGGCGCGCAACGCTGTCCAGCCCAGGAGCGGTACCCTAAAGCCGCCAAAACTCACGATGGCTTCAGGCTGCGAAAGATCGTAAATCCATCCAGGAATAAAACTTGCACCGCGCAGCTCGAAGTGATTGTTAAACAGGTTGTACATTGCAAAGAAGAGCGGCAGCTGGATGAGCATGGGCAAACAGCCCGACATCGGGTTGTAATGTTCGCGCTTATAAAGCTCGGCCATCTCCTGGTTAAGCTTCTCCTGATTTCCCTTGTATTTGGTCTGCAGTTCCTGAATCTGCGGCTGAAGCTCCTGCATTCTGGCAGTAGCGAACGAGCCCTTCTTGGTGAGCGGATAAAAGATTGCTTTGATAAGGATGGTGACCAGAATAATGGCCACGCCGTAATTGGGAATGATCTTGTAGAAAATATCGAGCAGGAACTTGAGGATGTTTTCCAGCCATCCAAGCATGCTTGATCGTTCGATGGTGTCCTCCAGCTTGAGCGAGCTCAAACCGTAGGGATTTTTGTCGGCGTATTCGTACTTGGCGAGTTCACCCGAGGTTTTCGGACCAAAATAGAAGTAGTAGGTGTCCGTTTGGCGCGAAGTCTGGACGGCAGGCCTGGACATGAAAATCCAGTCGGTCTGTTGCAACACAGGATCAGTGCCCTGCATATATTCGAAACGCGCGAAGGGCGAGGAAGGAATGGCGATAAAGGTGAAGTATTTGCCGGTAATTGAAGCCCAGCTCGCTGGCTCGTTGATCTCTTTGACGCCAACTTTGGGTGTCTCGCTTTTTTTCTTGCCTTCTACCTCGTAGATGTATTTTCTGAAATCGGAGTAGCGGTTAGTGGGATTGAATGCAGGACCGATCTGTGGACCGATCTGAATGGTGTAGGCAGTACCGTTTGCGTTCAGGGGCAGGTCAGCGTTCTGGAAGTTTTCCAGACTGATGGCCATGCCGAACATGTATTCGTTGTCCTTGAAATTATATATTTTCTTATATACAAATGGAATAGCCTGATCTTGCCCTTGCGGCTTCGCAAAAAGGGTTCTGGAAAACTGAATGATGGTATGTGCGTCGTCCAGCCAGGTGACATTCATCAGTTCCTTCATGGGTGCCGCGTCAGCTTTCCCAAAGGCCACAGAAAGGCCGCTCGTACCTTTTTCGCCAGGCAGGAGCATTTCCACGTTGCCAGTCTTGTCTTTATGATCTTTCAGTTTGAGCGACACGATATCGCCGCCAGCATTGGAAATCTGAGCGATAATGCGGTTGGTCTCTACGGTGTAGACTTCCTCTTTCTCGGGCACCACCTCAGGCACGGCTACCGTTTTGAGGCTACCAGCTGCGGAAGTTTCCGGCACTGCAGGCACTGCGGGAAGAACAATGGTTGGTTGCCCCCCTGCGACCGGCGCTGCCGTCGTCACGGACGAGTCTGGCGTACTGGAAGTTTGCGTTGTCTGCGTCCCTGCCGGTGTAGTCTGTGCCTGTTTGGGCGGGAAAAGCACCGTGGTGAGGGTAAACCCGACTCCCATGACGAGCGTCGACAGCACGACGGCGAGAATCATGTTTCTTGTTTCTTTCTTGTCTCGAGAAGTGTTTGGATCGTTTAAGTCGTTCATGGTACTGGGTCATATCCTCCCGGATTTCTGGGATGGCAGCGCAAGATTCTTCTTAC
Organism: Rectinema sp.; assembly: GCA_039680115.1. Lineage (GTDB taxonomy): Bacteria > Spirochaetota > Spirochaetia > Treponematales > Rectinemataceae > JAFIHQ01. The sequence continues at coordinate 15,627 of JBDKTP010000154.1, read as the reverse complement.
TGCCAGGTAGCCGCCCTTAAAAGGGCCATATTTTGAGATAGCTTGATACGCGTAGGTCGAACAGGTCGGATAAAATCTACATGTCGGAGGGAAGAGCGGGGATATCGCTATCTGATAAACTTTTATGAGCAACAGAAAGGGAAACGAAATCACTTTCTTGAGTATTTTGGGGATTGTACTCATTGTAGTATACCTGCTTTGTCGAGCAAAAAAAGCAGAGAAGACGTTAATTCGTCAAAGGACGTGTGCTCCGGGTACAGAACCAAAGCAACATCGTAACCCGGGACGACACGGTGCTTGTTGAGCCTCCATGCCTCGCGGGCCCTTCGCTTGGCCGTATTGCGTTCTACGGCGCCCCTGAATGACCGAACGGTCACAAAGACCACACGTGTCACCGGCAGGTCGTTCTTGACGACCCTTATGTCCATTCCTCGATACGAAATCCGCTTGCCCTGACGAAAAATCCTGTCAATTTCCGCTTTTTTCCGGACCTTTTCAGCCTTCGGAAAGGTATATCGGCGCTCTTCCATTTCCCCCGTCCGGGGAGCCAACGTTAGTATTTCTTGTTCTCGTCGGCGACCGTGAGTTTGGCCCGACCTTTGGCTCTTCGTCGTTTAAGGACCAGGCGTCCACCTTTGGTACTCATGCGGGCACGAAAGCCAAATTTTCTATTTCGCTTGACTCTGCTAGGCTGATAGGTGCGCTTCATGGCAACTTACTCCTTCATTCTATAGGCGACGGCACCAAAGCGCCGATCGATTTCTTAGTTCATACTTCTGCGCTAAAATGACTACAGCAAAAATGGCTACACGCAGGTTCGTGAGTATAAATCGCTTAGCATCGCTTCGTCAATTCCTCGAAGCCTGACCGTTGCCAATCACAAACGAGATGCTCTTTATACCAAGATCCGGGTAGCGCCGCTGTACCTCCGCAAGAATCTTCTCTTGATGCAGCTGTAAGAGCTGGATCCAGCCAGAATGCTCGGCCTCAACGATGAGCATGTTGTGCCGGATTTCCTTAGGCTGCGAATGGTCGCCCAGTCGAGTCCCGGCTATACTGCGCCAGGAGTCACTCAGCTCGACATAGCTTGCACCTTTGGCGGCAATCTCGCTGTCGAAGAAGGCGGAAAGGAGTTCAGAGGCTTTTTTGACTCTCGAATCGTCCATCGCGTACCCTGTATACCAATGTGCTTCTGTCTACATAATCCTGCCAGGGTTCTTCCGGCAAAAAGGTGAAGAAACGCTGAGCGCCCTCGCCCGTGGCAGGCAGTAACTCGAGGAGGCGGCGCCGCCGGCCCACGTCTAGCTCCAAAAGCACGTCGTCCAGCAGAAGGACCGGCCAGCGCGGCCCCGCCCACACGCTGGAAGTGCGCTGCTTTTGCTCGTACAGGCGCGCCTCGAGGATGCGCAGCACGAGCGAGATGAGGCGCAGCTGGCCGGTCGACGCCTTTTCGGCAAAATTTTCGCCTTTGCTGCGGAAAATCCACTTGTCGCGGTGGGGGCCTGTCCGCGACGTGCCCAAAATCACTTCTTCGGGCCGGCGGCGCCGCAAGTACGCAAGCAGCCCCTCCTCGGAGGAGCCTTCTAGCAGGTCTTGAGGCCAACTTGGCATGTAGTCCAAGGTAACCGGCTCTCCAAGCATTGCGACATGCTCATACGCCTCGCTAAAGGGGTCCTTAAAGCTCTCAAAAAGCCTTCTGCGCTCTTGCACGAGCTCACGGCCATGGCGTACATATTGCAGATCGAGCGCATCCAGCAGCTCGTAAGCGCTCTCTTTGAGTGCAGCATTGCGCTGTTTTAAGGCCCTTTTGTAACTGCGCAAGGTGTCGATATAGCCCAACGAAAGCATCCCGGCACACTGATCGAAAAAGAACCGACGTCGTTCCGGGTCTCCAGCCGCAAAAGAAAAGTCTTCATGGCAGAATATCACTGCAGGATTGTGAGCCACGAGCTCTTTTCTGTCCCGCAGAATCTTGCCATTCAGGCTAATCTCCTTACTGTGCCCGCTCATTACGACAGCAAGCTCGTCATCCAGCGGCGCTTGCGCTTCGTTGTGCTCTTGCGCTTCGTTACTCCACAGAGCATGGAGTGCAAAGCCGTCCGCACCCTTGGCTGGTATGAGCGGATCCACCTGACCGCGAAAGGAGGACCCATAACACAGGTAGTAAAGCGCCTCCAGAAAATTGGTCTTGCCCTGCCCGTTTTCTCCAACGAGGAAAACCTGTTCTGAGTCCGTTGGTATCTCCGCATCGACAAGGTTGCGGAACGAAGCGACGCGAACTTTTCTAAACGACATCGATGCCCGACTCTGCTTTTGGCCCTTTTCTCAGTCTATCTGCATTGGCATGACAACGTGGAAATAGTCGCTTGCCGGCTCCGGTCTCACAATGATGGCCCGCGATGGCTCGCTGAACTCTACTGTCACTGTATCGGACTCCATGACGCGTAGTGGTTCTTCAATATAGCGGTAATTGAGCGCGATCATGGTGTCTTCGCCGTCGTACTCGCAAGGAATTTCCTCTCGCGCTGCGCCTAGTTCCGTTTCTTCGGAAGAAAGTGTCAAAGTTCCCATGCCGAGCGAAAAGAATGTCCTATTCGACTTTTGTTCCACAAAGATGGAAACTCGTTTGAGTGCTTCCATCAGGTCTTCTTTCTTGACGGAGAATTTTTGCTTCAGATTTTGTGGTATAACCTTTTGATAGTTAGGGAATTGTCCATCTATGAGCGCGCTAGAAATTTGATACGCGTTGAATCTGAAAAAGATATTCTTATCAGTAATAGCGATAGACAGCAGTCCTTCTTCGGAGAGTCGCTTGTTAAGAATGCCAAGAACTTTCGTTGGAATAATGACGGGCCTAAAATCGGGGACACCTGTTACCATCGGGTTTTTGATATATGCAAGACGTCTGCCATCGGTAGACACCATGATAAGTTCGCCATCCGGTGCCTTTTCCATGAAGACGCCGTTCATAAAATACCGCGTTTCGTCGGTAGAGACGGCAAAGAGGGTCTGGGCAACCATGCGCCTAAACTCCTTGGCAGCAATGTCGAAGTAACTTTTTTCTTCAGCCCTAGGCAGTTCCGGGTATTTTTCTCCAGAAAGAGTCTTGAGTTGGAATCGGGCTTTCTTGGAAGCGGGTCGCAAAACCGCCCTGCTGCCATCTTGTTCCACGGTTATGTCGCCTTCAGGCAGCGAAGCGAGAATACCAGTAAGTTTATCACAGAATACAGTCATGGACCCGGGAACGACATCAGAAATGGGAATTGATGTTTCCAAGCTCACCTTTACGTCGGTTGCCCTAATGAGAAGTTTGGAATCAGTAACCTCCAAATAGACGTTGGACATTATAGAAAGTGCATTTTTTGAGGCTATGATTTCCTGTGCAAAGGCTATTTCACGTAGAAGACTGTTCTTATCACAGGTGAACTTCATCTTTTCCCCCTGAATTTGTACCCGATAGGCATTCTAATGTGTCATTCTAACAGGAACGTCTCATTTTTGAAACTGGCTTCTTTGCGTTTTTTCTTTTTCTTCTCTCTGTTGTTGTTTTTTTATAGTTATAAATAAGAGTAATAATAGTAATAGTACCAGAAAGTTTGTGGAAAAGCTATTTAAATATCTTTTCTATATAAAAATATATGCTGTGCAAAACTTGTTGATTTCTTGTATTCTCTGTCCACAGTTTCCACAGGCTGGAAAGTTTTCCACAGGCTGGAGCTGTTTTTGCACCGATTCTCAATGAGTTATCAACGGGATCTTTTATCAGCTGGGTTCGCTTTGTCGTGCCGAAGCCAGGAGTTTCTGGATTTCTGCGTCAAAACTTGGGTCGAACTTGACCATCTGCTCGATTTTTTGGCAGGAGTGCATCACAGTCGTATGGTCGCGTCCCCCAAATTCCACGCCTATTTCGGTGGTCGAGTATTCGGTGACTTCACGGATAACGAACATGGCGACCTGCCTGGCGAAGGCGACGTTCTTACTGCGTTTTTTGCCTTTGAGATCGGACAGGGAAAGCTTGTAATTGTCGGCTACCATGCGGATTATGGAATCGACCGTGATGACGGAGTGTTTCTTTGTGTTGAACATCTCCTTAAGGAGGTTTTTCGCAATGTCGACGGTAAGGTCTTTGTGGACGAGATCTGCATACGCGATAATCTTGGTCAGGCAGCCCTCGAGGTCCCTGACGTTGGAGGACACGTTGTTTGCAATGAGGTCGATCACGTCTTCGGACACGGCGACATTTTTGGTGGACTGCAGGAGTTTTTGTTTGAGGATAGCGACGCGTGTCTCGTACATGGGCGGCTGGACATCGACCACGAGGCCTTTGTCAAAGCGGCTTTTAAGGCGGTCGGAGAAGTCCTTGAGCTCGTTGACGTGTCTGTCCAGCGTAAAGACCATCTGGCGCTCTGAGTCGTAAAGGGCATTGAAAGTGTGGAAAAGTTCTTCCTGCACGCCGGGCTTATTCTGCAGGAAGTGTATGTCGTCTATGAGCAGAATGTCGGCCCCTCGATATTTGTTTTTGAATTCGTGAGTGGACCGGTCGTGAATGGTCTGAATGAACTCATTCGTAAAGTCTTCTGCGGTAATGCAAATTACTTTCATGGATGGATAAGTTTCTGCCACGGAGTTGCCTATGGCATGCATGAGGTGAGTCTTACCCAAGCCAACGCCGCCATAGATGAGAAGGGGATTGTAGACCCTGGCTGGGGACTTGGCGACGGCTTCAGAAGCGTTAAATGTAAAACGGTTATTGTCACCGACAATAAAGTTGTCGAAGCGATAGTTGGGTCTGAGCGAGGAGCGGCCTCTTGGGGCTTCTTCTGCAGCAAGTGAGTTGTTTGCGCGGTCGCTTGCATGGTTTGCACCAGGCTGCGTGCCCTCTGTGTCGAATTCATCTTCGTCGTCGGCATCGTTTCTCTTGTTGACATAGAAGGAGTGAACGCCGGAGTGTTGGACCGGTCGGGGATCAACTTCTATGTTTGTTACTGGGGTTGAGGCTGACTCTGGAGTTACGGCGCCGAAGGGGCTGGACTTAGCAGCTACCACAGCAAGTGAAAGATCGAGTTCGGTAAGGGACTTAAGAATGCTGAGCATAAGGCCGCGATATTTTCGTTCAAACTGATCGCGCAAAAACGAATTGGGCGCGGTAACGGTGATGGTAGTGCCATCAAACGATTGATAACTTAGGCGGAACCACATGAGAAACTCTTGTTCCGGTAATTGTTTGCGTGCGACAGTGAGTGCTTCTTCCCAGATCGCCGAGCCGTCAAAATCTTGCATGTTCCCTCAAAATACCCAAGTTGTTCTCAAAATTTCCACAAGTTTTCCACAGGTAGCGTTTATAGATGTATAACTAGAGTTTCGAATTTGGCAAGTGGCAAGATGGGAAAAAATCGGGAAAATTTCACGGGCGTATAGCAAACACAAAAGGGGAGATTCTGTAAATTCTAATATAGAAAATATATATTGCTTCAGGTTTTTGTGTGTTTTTTGTGGCTGTGCGGCATAAGTACTTTCTGCAAAAAGTTTTTGGAAGTTTTCAACAGAGTTTTCCTGGATATCTACAAGTTATGCACAAGTTATCCACAAGATTGTGCTTTGGCTGGATGGATGTGTATGTGGAGGCTTGCTTTACTCAAAGGGGTGAAGTCGATATAATGGGAAGACTAATATGGATTCAACCTATTCTGCAAAAAGCATACAAGTTCTAAAGGGTTTGGAAGCTGTCCGCAAGCGCCCTGGCATGTATATTGGCACAACGGGGATCGATGGTCTACATCATCTGGTCTACGAAGTTGTGGATAACTCGATAGACGAGGCGCTGGCTGGCTTCTGTACAGATATCGATGTCGTTATTGAGCGCGGCGATATAATTCGTGTCGAGGATAATGGGCGTGGTATTCCTGTGGATATTCACCCCACGGAAGGCATCTCTGCGCTCGAGCTCGTCATGACGCGGCTTCACGCGGGCGGAAAGTTCGATAAGAAGAACTATAAGGTCTCTGGTGGCTTGCATGGCGTGGGCGTTTCGGTGGTCAATGCGCTGTCCACATGGATGGAAGTGCAGGTGCACTTGGATGGCAAGGTCTATTTCCAACGCTACGAGAAGGGTATTCCGGTGGAACCGGTCAAAGAGGTCGGAACGACGGACCGGCGCGGTACTGTAGTGCGCTTTGAGGCTGATCCCACGATTTTTGAGGGAACTGTGTATAGTTTCGACGTGCTGGCCACGCGTCTTAGGGAGCTGGCGTTCCTGAACAAGGGTGTTCGGATTTCTCTTACGGACGAAAGACCGGAAACTCCGAAGGTTGTAGAATTCAAGTTTGACGGTGGGCTCTCGGAGTTTGTTGAGTACCTCAACAAGAACAAGACGGTGCTGCATAAGAATGTGATTTATTTTCACGGTACCCGGGACGATGTTGAGATTGAAGTCGGTATCCAATACAACGACAGTTTTAGTGAGACGATGCTTGCCTTCGTGAATGGCATCAACACGAAGGAAGGCGGTACGCATTTGGTGGGCTTTAGGCTGGCGCTCACAAGGACAATCAACGAGTTCTTCAAAAAGTCTAAGTACGCAAAGAAATTGGAAGAGACTCTTTCTCAGGACGATGTGGGAGAGGGGCTTACGGCGGTGTTGTCCGTCAAGGTGCTGGAGCCTGAGTTCGAAGGACAGACTAAGGGCAAGCTGGGCAACCCGGAAGTCAAGGGCATTGTGGACGGCTTCTGTTCGGACCAGCTCGATCTGTTTTTTCAGCAGAATCCGGATGTTATTGATGCAATTCTTGAGAAAACGACCTTGGCTGCAAGGGCACGTATCGCGGCGCGGCAGGCAAGGGAGCTCACCAGGCGCAAGAATCTTCTGGACACCGCAAGCTTACCCGGAAAACTTGCGGACTGCCAAGAAAAGGATCCGACCAAGTGCGAAATTTTCATTGTCGAGGGTGATTCTGCAGGTGGCTCGGCGAAAATGGGGCGCAATAGGGTGCACCAGGCGATTTTGCCGCTCTGGGGCAAGATGCTCAATGTTGAGAAGACCCGAATCGATAAGGTGATCGGGAACGACAAATTGCAGCCTGTAATAGCGAGCCTCGGAACTGGCATTGGCGCCGATTTCGATATCACTAAGTTGCGTTACCATAAGGTGATCATAATGGCAGATGCAGATGTGGATGGCTCGCATATTCGGACGCTTCTGCTCACTTTTTTCTATCGCTATATGATCGGTTTGATAGAGAATGGGCACGTTTATTTGGCCATGCCGCCGCTCTACAAGATTAGTTGGGATAAAGAAGTGCGCTATGCCTACGACGATGCTGAAAAGGACCGGATTCTGGCGGAATCGGGTAGAGATCCGGAAAAGGTGTCTGTGCAGCGCTATAAGGGCTTGGGCGAGATGAACCCTGACCAACTTTGGGAAACGACCATGGACCCGGATCGGCGAAATATAATCAGAATTACCATGGAAGACGCTATTCTTGCAGAAGAGATGTTCACCACGCTTATGGGCGAGCAGGTCGAGCCGAGGCGTCAGTTTATCGAAGAGAATGCGCTTTCGGTGGCCAACCTTGACGTGTAGGAAATACTATAATGCCAAATCAAGCTAAGATTATTCCTGTTCCCATAGAGGACGAGGTCAAAACCGATTATCTGACCTATGCCATGTCGGTTATTGTCTCACGCGCTTTACCTGATGTGCGAGATGGGCTTAAACCCGTGCATCGAAGGCTTTTGTACGCCATGGACGAGCTCGGACTGAGATACAATGCTCCGACCAAAAAGAGTGCGCGTATAACTGGCGATGCCATGGGTAAATATCATCCACATGGGGATTTTTCGCTTTACGATGCCCTTGTGCGCATGGCTCAAGACTTTTCGTTGCGGTATCCGCTTGTCTATGGGCAGGGCAACTTTGGTTCGATTGATGGGGATCCCCCTGCGGCGAGCCGCTATACCGAAGCAAAGTTGTCGCGGCTTGGCGAGGAGATGCTTGCCGACCTGGACAAGGATACGGTGGACTTCGTTCCGAACTACGATGAGTCGTTGACGGAGCCGAGTGTCTTGCCATCGGCTTTTCCCAACCTGATTGTAAATGGGTCGTCGGGCATTGCGGTAGGCATGGCGACGAATATGGCACCGCATAACCTGGTTGAAGTTTCACAGGCGATTGCGGCGTACATCGACAACCCAGATATCGACACGGAAGGGCTCATGCAGTACGTCAAGGGCCCGGATTTCCCGACTGGAGGTATCATTTATGGCCGCCAGGGGATTCGTGATGCGTACGAGACGGGCAGGGGTCGGATTATTATCCGTGGCAAGTTTACGATTGAAACAACAAAAAATGGCAAGGAACAGATTGTTTTTACGGAAATTCCTTATGCTGTAAATAAAACCACGCTTATTACACGAATCGCGGATTTGGTACGTGACAAGTTGTTGGAGGGTGTTTCGGACTTAAGGGATGAGAGCGATCGGGAAGGTTTGCGGATTGTCCTGGAGCTCAAGAAGGGTGCGATACCCAAGCTGGTGCTGAACAGACTTTTTACTCACACACCGCTGCAGTCGACCTTTGGTGTCATTAATCTGGCGTTGGTAGAGGGCCGCCCTAAGTGTTTGTCTTTAAAAGAATTAATTAGGTATTTTGTTGATCACCGTGTTGATGTTGTCACGCGCAGGTCGCAGTTCGAACTGAAGAAGGCGGAAGAACGGGCCCACATTTTGAGGGGTTTGGTTATTGCGCTGGAGAATATCGACGAAGTTGTCGCGATTATAAAAGCGAGCCCGAACGTAGAAGTGGCGCGCGGTAATTTGTGCACACGTTTTGGGTTGAGTGAAGTACAGGCCCAGGCCATTGTGGATATGCGGTTGGGGCGGCTGACAGGCCTGGAAACCGAGAAGATTGAGGCAGAATTGGCTGAGATTGAGGCGCGCATCGCATATTTGCGCGATCTTTTGTCCAGCTATGACAAGGTTCTGGCTGTGGTGAGGCAAGAAACGCTCGATATTTCGGCGAAATATGGCGATGCGCGCCGCACGGAGATAGTGGCAAGCGAAGTTGAGCAGATCAATATCGAAGATCTCATAAAGCCAGAGGAGATGGCTGTGCTCATCTCTAACAAGGGTTTTATCAAGCGGACGTCTGTGCATCTATATCGCTCTCAGGGGCGTGGTGGTAAAGGCTCGAACTCTACAACTTTGATCGAGGAAGACTTTATTCAACAGCTTTTTGTCGCAAATACGCACGACTATTTGCTTTTCATTACGAATATGGGCAAGGCGTATTGGCTGAAGGTGCACGAAATACCGGAGTCGAGTCGTCAGGCGCGTGGTGCACACATAAAGAGTTTATTGGCGATTTCTCCAAACGAAGAGATAACGACAATTGTGGATTTTCACGATTTTTCTGACAATCAGTATCTGTTGATGGGCACGCTTAAGGGCGTAGTGAAGAAAGTTGCCATAAAGGAATTCGTAAATGCTAAGACGCGTGGAATTATTGCGATAAAGTTGGATGAGGGCGACAAGCTTGTTTCGGCTTGTATGACGTCTGGCAGCGACGAAGTTGTGATGATTACGCGCAAAGGGCAGGCGTTGAGGATCAACGAACAGCAGGTCAGGCCTATGGGGCGTGCGACTCGTGGTGTTCGGGGGATTATGCTTGCTCCTGAAGACGAACTGGCTGCAATGCTTCGGGTTGCGGAAGGGCAGGCGATTCTGCTTGTGACAGAAAACGGTTACGGAAAGCGCGTCGAGTTTGACAACTTTATGACGCATAGCCGTGGTACGCGTGGACAGATGATCTACGTTCCAGAAGATCTGTCTGGAGAAGTCGTTGGTGCAGTTTCGATTGGCAATGAGGACGAGGTGATGGTGATTACCTCGACAGGTAAGACGATTAAAGTTGAGGCCGAAACAATTCGTGTATGCGGAAAGGGCGCTCGTGGGGTTCGGATTGTGAATATAGAACCGCCGGATTCTGTGATTGGATTGGACAAAATTGTTAAGGAAGAGGATCCGGACAATTATGGGTTGGGGCCCGAGGTTGTAGGAGTGTCTGAAGGGAACGGGGTGCAGCCGGAAAAGTCAGGTGAACCAGATGGATCCAGTGACTCTGGTGGTGGGGATAGCCCAGTGTGAGACTGAGCGCTCCAGAGTGATGGAAATGGAGAAGGCACCCAGAATGTTTCACGTGAAACATTCTGGGTGCCTTCTCTTTATTTTCTCGACGTGATTCTTTCTTACCTGCTTCTTATTGAGGAAGTCTCTACAAACTGACGCAGAAGATCCAATTTTTGGTAATCAAGACCCTGTAATTCAGACGAAAGCCTTTCAAGAGTCACGGTTGCCCTTTCCTGATAGCCTCGTGCCAAAGCCGCAACTTTCTCGTCTACACCATACTGCATTACAAGCGCCCTCACATACTCAATTTCCGCAGCAGAAACAGAACCTTTTCCCAAGATTCCTTCAAAAACCCGCCTTTCAGAAGCAGGCAAAGCTTCTAAAAGGAAAAGGACATAAGGGGTCTTCTTGCCTTCGCGAATATCAGAGCCAATAGGCTTACCTAAAACCTGCGCATCCCCAAACAGCCCAAGCCGATCGTCCTGAATTTGAAAAAGAATGCCAAGGTTTTTACCAATTTCTTCCAAGAACGGGAAAGCGTCAAACCTACCCGCTGCGGCAGCCCCCGCCTTTAAAGGCAAAACAATCGTATATCGACCAGTCTTATATCTATAGAGAGAAAGAACCTTCTCTAGTGTGGGCAAATCATGAGCCTCTCCAGACTTACAGTCTTCCATTTGAGCGATAGAAACCATAGAAAGCTCTTGAGCAACAAGCTCGCCAATACCCGCACCAATAGCAGCAAAATCTTGTATTGCAAGAAAATAGCAAAGATCTCCAGCACAAATAGCTTGGCCTTGTCCAACTACTTCTGATCGGTTGTGATCCGCAAACGCCATGTGCAGCGTTGGCTTACCTCTGCGAAGCTCATCCTTATCCATAATGTCATCGTGAACAAGAAGGCCTGCTTGGATAAGCTCGAGACCACATGCCAAGCGCATTGAAACCAATTCTTCGGCAATGTCGCCCCTTGTACCTGGCTCGATAAGTTGCGGAGCAAACATTTCATAAGAAAGAGAGGCAAGAATTCCACGCAGCATCTTCCCGCCAATAACAAAATCGCGGATTTGATCCAGCGTCCAAACTGCATCATCAGCAACTGGAGCGCACCACGACTTTGCCGATTCGAGCCTGACTTCCAGGCCGTGGGTTATCGATTTGCGCTGGCTTTCGCTATACTCTGCCCATTGCATAAAAAAAACCGCCTCCTTAACGTTGCATCGAGCAACAGAGGCGGTAATTAAACACCTTTAGACGCTTTTGCGCAATGTAAGCGTTAAGCGTTAAGCTACATATGCTTCCAACTGAGCTTTTACTTCCGGAACAGAAATCTTTTTGAGCGCGGCCTTTTCGATTTGGCGAATTCTTTCTTTAGTCAAATGCATATGGTCGCCAATCTCCTTCAGACTCATCGGGCGTCTGCCATTCAGACCGAAACGATATTCTATAACCTGCCGTTCCTTCACTGTCAGCATTGACAAAACCTTGTTAATGTCGTCTTTTAAGTTAAGCTCATCAGCATAGCCTTCTGGGCTCTGATATGCGTCGTTTTCTATGAAGTCTCCCAGCACGCTTGCATTTTTTTCATCATGTACCGGTGCATTAAGTGAAACCATTTCTCTTGATACTGCAAGGATTTCAGCAACATGTTCCGGATCCATATTGAGGTATTTTGCAACTTCGTTGATCTCGTTTTCTTCTGAAACACCCTCAAAATTTTTCCTTGCCTTTTCAATCTGAACAAGTTCATTAGCCCTATTAAGCGGTAAACGAATCATTCTGCTTTTTTCGCAGATTGCTTTGAGAATTGCCTGCCTAATCCACCATACCGCGTACGAAATGAAGTGGTAACCCTTTGTGACATCGTAGCGTTCTATGGCATTCATAAGACCGATATTACCTTCCGAGATGAGGTCAGAAAGAGGAAGGCCCTGGTTTTGATATTTCTTTGCAACGTTGACCACAAAACGCAGGTTAGACTTTATGAGAATCTCTTTTGCTTCCTTATCTCCCTTCGCGGCTCTGGTAGCGTATTCATTCTCCTGCTCTCTAGTGAGAAGCGGGATACGATTTATTTCTTTTAGATACATTGATAAAACATTTTCATCGGAGGCGGTCGTGTCTAACATATCATCGGTTCTTACTTTTTTGGTTACCATAGCTGTAACTCCTTTTCTGCATATAGTAAAGCAAGAACCGTGCCAAATGTTACAATAATCGTCAATAATGAAACAAAACAAGTTAAATCTTGCTGCTATAAATGTTTACTGATGGGACAGGATCAAATCTCATTTTGGCTGAGACCGCGATTCTCACAAAAGCGAATCCCTAAGGGCACAATCACGTGTCTAGGCATAGAAAGACCTGTATCAAAATGACATAGCAGGAACGAAAGGAGTCAGAATTGTATCATTATTACACAGTTGCACATGAATATTCCAAAACAAACGAAATCAAAAGGTCACGTAGCCGCCTTACACTATCGCAATTCGCGTACAGACTTGATCCTTCCGCAACACTGTAGATAGGGCAATCCAGATCCACAGGGACAGGAAGCTGAAAGTACCTCTTCAACAGAACTTGACCAGCCACTCACAGCGACGTCAAGGTTTTTTGGTCCTCTTGAGCTGCGAGGCCTCACAACCATTCCGTCAGCTACTGTTGGAAATGAGAGCCGCAGGTTTCTGAAGTATAAAACCTTTTCCGCGCAAGTCCGCCCCTTGACGGCGCCCGAGTTTTGAATGGATTTCCAAGCATCGAACAATGTGGCCATAACTACTTCGTGCTCTTCAAGAGAAGTAAAGCGATGCCCAGGTCTCTTGTCCAAATACTTAGCAAGCTGTAGGTGCATAAAGGCAAAGAAATCGTCCAAATCCTGACACGAGCGCTTTAACATCCCATACTGATTGATGGCTCGCACATATAACTTCCTGGCATAACCACGCCGCTGCAACTTTTGGGCAGATGCAAGACTTTTGAGCGCAAGATCGCTTTGCCCCATCTGTTGCAGGGCAACTGCAAGCCAATAAAGAGTCTTCGCCAATTCAACAGGCTTTGTCACCTCGGTTCTTTCTGTAGCAGAACGGAAAAAGTTGACTGCCTTATCTGGCCTGTGCTGCCCCAAAGCCTTAATTCCACGATTGAGCAGCTGAACGGTCTGCGATACTGACTTACGCTTCATAATTCTATTAAAAGAATATACTAAGCATTCTTGAGCTATGGCAACAAAATCGACCCTGAAACATGTCGATGTTTCAAATGGCGATCAGGAAAACGAAGCTGGAGGTCGCACTCAAGTACGATTTTTGAGTCGATAGCGGCGCATAGGGTGGCACGCCCACGATATCGTTGGGACTTTCGTCTGCAGTGTCCACGACCCTATGCCAGGCTTTGGCCCCCGGAGCGGCAGGGAGAAGGAATTCCACCGCCATACTTGAGGCGTTAAACATATAGTAGAAGCTGCTGTCCATCGCAATAGACCCATCTACAAGGGCTGCAAGCGTTAGGCTGGAAGGCGACCACGGTTGGGGTTTTTTGTGCTCGTCGAGCCATACAATGTCAGGCTGGTCGCTGCCACTGTTCTTTCCTGTAAAAAACTCCTGGCGCCTGAGTGCGGGGTGTTGCTTTCTAAAATGAATGAGCTCCCTACAAAACCGCCAGACATCGGCATGGAGCCGTAAGTAATTCCAGTCATACCAGCTTATTTCGTTGTCCTGGCAATAAGCGTTGTTGTTACCCCGCTGCGTGCGCCTGAATTCGTCGCCGCCAAGAAGCATCGGCGTGCCGACCGACAAAAGCAGGGTGGCAAGGTAGTTCTTTACTTGCTTATTTCGGGCCGCTTCAACATCGGGATCTTTAGATTCGCCCTCGATACCATAATTGTACGACCAGTTGACATCGGCGCCGTCGCGATTATCCTCGCCGTTCTCCCAGTTGTTTTTGTGTTCGTAACTTACAAGGTCATTAAGCGTAAAACCGTCGTGAGCGGTGACAAAATTAATGGAGTGGAAAGGCTTGCGGCCGTCGCGCAAGTAGAGGTCGCTGGACCCCGTGATTCGAGTTGCGAGATGGCGGGCCGAGTCGGGTGCTCCCTTCCAGAAGCGTCTGACATCGTCGCGGTATTTGTCGTTCCACTCGGCCCAACGTCCACCCGGGAACGACCCGACCTGATATGCCCCACCGGCGTCCCAGGCTTCCGCAATGATCTTTGTGTTGCGAAGTACCGGATCCTCTGCGATCGATTCAATAACGGGCGGGTTCTCCAAAAGGTGACCTTCTGAGTCGCGTCCCAGAATGGAGCCAAGGTCGAACCGGAAGCCGTCGACGTGCATATGCACAACCCAATAGCGCAGACAGTCCATGATGAGCGAGCGCATGACGGTTTGGTTGCAGTTGAGGGTATTGCCACAGCCTGAGAAATTTTTGTAGTAACGCTTATTTTCATCCAGAATATAGTAAATTGAGTTGTCCAAACCACGAAAACTCAAGGTGGGGCCAAGTTCATTGCCTTCCGCTGTATGGTTGAAGACAACGTCCAGAATCACCTCGATACCTGTTTTGTGAAGTTCCCGCACCATGAACTTGAATTCGCCAACCTGTCGCGCAGGATCGCTCGCAGGATGGGGTTCTCCGTCAACAAAGGCGTAGGCAGCCTTGGGGGCAAAAAACGCAAGAGGCGAATAACCCCAGTAGTTGGAAAGAAGCTGGCCTGTCTTGGGGTTGCGCCTGAAGCGCTCCGAAGAGTCGAACTCCTGAACCGGCAATAGTTCGACGCTGGTAACGCCAAGATTGGTGAAATAGCCTGCCATCTCTGCAACTCCACGGTAGGTGCCTGGATGCGCTGCAGGCGACTGGGCGCCACGCGTCAGGCCGCGAACGTGGGTTTCGTAGATGATGCAGTCCTTGAGGTGGTAGTTGAGTGGCGTATCGTCTTGCCAGTCAAAGGTGTTATCTACAACGACGCATTTTGGCATGGCACCGTCATCCCGCCTTGAAGCGAGCGTAAGGTCGGAATCGGGTACACCGGCTTCGTACGAAATGGCTGCACTGAAATTGAGCGTCCCGTCGGTGAGCGCTTTTGCATAGGGGTCGATAAGAAGACGGTTGGGGTCAAACCTGTGCCCTTCTTCTGGCTTGAAGGGTCCTTCTGCGCGCCATAAGTAGAGCGTGTTGATACCAACGCCTTTGACCATGCAGTGCCAAATGTCACCGGTACGGTTCTTGATGGGATCAAGACCCAGTTCG
This sequence comes from Rectinema sp., assembly GCA_039680115.1. Classification (GTDB taxonomy): domain Bacteria; phylum Spirochaetota; class Spirochaetia; order Treponematales; family Rectinemataceae; genus JAFIHQ01. The sequence continues at coordinate 261 of JBDKTP010000154.1, read as the reverse complement.
AATGTGGGTTTGTCGTCCTGAGGCCTTTCGTAGAGACAAAGATACATCCTTGTGGCATTTCGAGAAAAAACCGCAAAGTTTACGCCGTCAGGAACAAGCGTAGCGCCAAGTTCAAGAGGGTTTCCCGGTAAGAGCCTGACATCGGAAGCAAAACTACCCATACAACCGCCAGAGTGACTAGATTTTCTTGTAGACTACGACGGCGTTTTGGCCTCCGAAACCCATCGAATTCTTGATAAATGCCCGAATTGGCATTGTTAT
>JBDKTP010000153.1:0-2388 GCA_039680115.1 Rectinema sp. | reverse complement strand
TGGACCTCTACGAGCTAGCGACATTCGCCAGCAAAACGAAAAGATTGTGCTTCGCCTCATTCACGATTCCGGCGCACGAGGCATATCTCAGTCTGAAGTTGTACTCACCACCGGACTCAAAGCCCCAACGATTTTCAGGATTTTTTCATTTTTGGAGGAATCCGGTTACATTGAGCCAATCGAAAGCGCACCAAAACAGAATGAAGAGGTGCATCGGCAAGAAAAGCGGGGGCGCAGGCCAGTCGTCTATAGGGCCAAAGCAGATGCCAGGTATGTACTAGGCATAGAATTTCATGTTGAACGAATCTCTTTAGGTGTTTTCGACTTCCTTGGTAATCAACTCTACGCACGCGATGTTCCTCTCAACAAAACGGAAGATGCCTTAGCGGTAGTTCATATTATCGTCGACTTAGCCTCTGAAGCCATTTCTCACCTTAAGCTCGACAAAACTCGTATTCTGGGCATTGGCGTGGGAGCACCTGGGCAAGTCAACGTTGGAAGCCGCCTTGTCGCTTCGTATCCCAGAATCCCGGGCATGAGGAATTTTCCAATTGCCACAATTCTGGAAAAAGAGCTTGGTCTCCCTGTTGTGCTGCACAACAACTGCTCGGTGCTGGCAAAAAGCCAGTGTCGGTACGGAGAGATTGGACACGAAGAGAGCCTGTTCATGTTTTTGCTCAGGACCGGAGTAAATGGCGCATTTGTGGACAAAGGCAAGGTGTTCTTGAGCCCACAGGGTACGACGATCGAAATGGGACATATCTCAATAGACTACGACGGGCCCAATTGTGTCTGCGGTGCCAGGGGCTGTTTGGAAGCCTTCATGACTGCCCTGGATACTGAGAACTTGAGCAAAGGCCACTGGCTTTTTGAAGAGCTCAATCTTAAAGATCATGCTTCCGCGCCCATTCTCGATTCTGCCGCAAGTTATCTTAGTTCGGCCGTGCAAACAGTTTCACGCCTCTTTCGACCAGCCTCTTACCTCGTTGTGGCCAGATCTGAACCACTAGCCTCTGCATTGGCTTCGCGAATGAGCACACACTTGTCCAAAGAATTGTCCACTTTTGACGATATGATGCCGCATTTTATTGGACGAGCCTATGATGCGAGCCTGGCTCTGCGCGGCGCTGCAGATCTTGTCATAGATTCATTCTTGAGTTGAATTCTATATAAGAACGATAGTAACAATCCCACATTTTCTTGTCCGCCTTCCAACTCTGCTGCAATTCTTCGCTTAGATTTCATTATGCTTGTTGACGAAATCTTAGTTTTGGTATTTACTTACATTAAGAAAATAATTCACAGGGATCAAAGGAGCCAGAATGAAGCAGGCTATTCGATTGGGAATTGTTTGTTTGGCACGCGAAACCTACGATTTTGTTGCAGCAGCCGAGATATACAAAAAAATCATCACCGAGGTACAAAAGACCGAAGCTGTCGATTGGACCGTTATACCTGACTTGGTAATCTCCATCGAGGACGCCAAAAAGGCCGCGATGGAGCTCGGAAAAGCGCAGATCGACGGCCTTGTATGCATTTCTGGCACGTTTCACCTGGGTCATCTCGTCCTCGAGCTTAGGAAACAGACCAAAGTCCCGATCCTTTTGTGGGGACTCAACGAGCTTCCCTACAATGGCGGGAAAATCCGGCTCAATTCGGTATGCGGCGTAAACCTCAATGCCTCCAACCTTTACAAGGCAGGAGTCGACGACTATTACGCGATCATCGGCGATTCCATCGACGATGATTGGATCGACGCAATCCGAGTGATAGCCGCTCTAAGAGATTCTCATATGGGTATCCTTGGTTACCATGCACATGGTTTCTTCAACCTGTCGGTGGAAGAGCCCGCCCTCTATGGAGATACAGGAAGTCTCGTGGATCATTATGAACTCTCCGAAGTTTACCAGACCAAGGTGAACCCGCTCGATATTTCGAAGCGGGAAAAACAGCTCCGCTCCACCTTTGATGTCTCCGAACTTTCTGAAGCTCAAATCCAAAAAGTTGCTGAACTTGCTGCAAAACTCGACTCGTTCTGTGCGTCGAATAGTTTGGACGCGTTGGCAATACGCTGTTGGCCAGAATTTGCCCGAGACTTTGGTGTAGCACCTTGTGCTGCAATGTCCCTGCTTCAGTCAGAAGGCAGGATCCTCGCCTGCGAGGGGGATTTGGAAGGCGCCTTGACCATGGTGGCCCACAGAGCCATCGGAGCTCAAACACCCTATCTTTTCGATTTCTCCCAGGTGGACCTTGAAAAGAATTTCGCTTTGCTGTGGCACTGCGGCGTAGCCCCGTGCAATCTCTGGGATGGAGCATGTCAAAGAACTCTCGACACCTATTTTGCGGGCGGCAAAGGCGTGACTGCAGGCTTTGTGCTAAAGTCCGGAG
>JBDKTP010000152.1:0-14514 GCA_039680115.1 Rectinema sp. | reverse complement strand
CTCAGAGCAACAAAAGAAATACACGACTAGGCGCTGTCACGGCGATTCTGATTTCGGCTTTAGTCTACATCCTACTTTCGACGCTCCCAGTCCAGCCACCTGTGTTATTGCGTCCTGTCGGGCTATTCCCTTTCCCTGCCAACGGTGTCTTGAACAGTTTTTCGGATGAAGTCCCTGAGAACGGGCACACTGGATACGAAGAGGCACAAAATGGTGGGGAAGCAAGTCATCACGCTTTTGTTGGTCAGAATACCTACGGCTATTATGATGATTTGGGCAGATTCCTCTACGTTGGGCACCGAACGGACCAAATCGTTAGCGGCGGATTTGCACTTGACGACCATTTCTTACTTCAGTCTGACCGCAAAAATGGGGCTGTGTGGTTATCGAATATTGATGATCAATTTTCGGTGTTTGTTCCAGTAAATGGAATTCCATATATAAGCGAAAACAGAATATTCTTGTTGCGGAACGATCAGATGGGTGTCGCAGAAATGAGCCCAACAGGTAACCTGCTTTGGTCGCGCGAGTTTAATAGTGTGCTAACAAGTATCGCCATTGCAAAGAATCTTGCCCTCTTTGGATTTCTGGATGGTTCGGTGCAATTGAACGATATCAATGGTCGTACTGCTTTTGCTCTTCCAGCTCGTGACTTTGATGTGCAGTCTAAGTATTCAGGGGTTTACGGGTCCGCAATCTCTTTGCAAGGCGAACGCTTTGCCTTACTCTACGGGCTCCAGCCTCAGTACTTACTTGTATTCGAGAAAAAGGACGAAGGCTATGGACTTGTTTACAAGAGAAAGCTGGCGCAAGGGAAGAAAGACTCTCAATTCATGCTTTTTGACGAGTCTGGCACGGCACTTTTGGCTGTTACTGCCGAAGGGCTCCTCTGTTTTGATGCTAAGCGGAATCAAAGTGTAGCCTTGATACAGGGCGAATCTATTGCGTCAACAGCAAGTGCTAGCGCTAAGTTCGTACGGATGGGCGACAAAGCGTTTGCAGGGCTTATTTCAATAGGGCCTTCCATGGACTGGCCTGCCTCATTTGCCTCGTCAACAAGCCCCGCGGGTGAATCATTAAAGCGTCAAGAAACGGATTCCCGCAGTATTGCAGTGCCCGACCCAGGAGCCTTGCAAGGGACAAATCCTGATAGATTAGATGACCAAACGAGGCTTATCGTGGTTAGGGCAGGAATATGCATTGTGAATATGCCGATGCCTGAAGCGAGCGATATCAGCTGGAGGCAAGCGAAGCTTTTCGTTACTCTGCCAAATGGTGTCAAAAGCTTTGCCTTCGATGTGCCAGGCGACGATTCTAATCGTAACGGTACAAGGGCGCTCAGTATGCTCAGTCTGCAAGGTGGGGCCAAATGAGAAAGGCCTGGATAGCGTTTATTCTTTCTGCTGTCTTCTTTATGGATTTTCCAGTCATTGCGCAGAGCAGCATGCAACAGCCTGACTCGGTTGCAATAAAGACGGAGTTTGGAGCTCCGCAATACTTCTCGGTCCCTACCGTGCTGTCCAAGGATCAAAAACCGCTGCCTGTTGCAGGGCTTCCATTTGGAAGTTCTACGAGAACCTTGACCAGGCAAGCACAAACTGCTTGGAATGATTCGCCGCTTGGACGATATCGGAATCCCGGCATCAACTACGTAACCCGTGCGCAAACAGTTAAGCCTGTATTATCCGGCGGGCTGATTTATGTGCAGACTCAAGGGGCAAGATTTGTTGGGGAAGGCGTTTTTCCTGTGCGGCAAAATGCCGTGGCGATGCATCACGAGAATAACTACATAAGTGTATACTCTACAGAGGCAGCAGTCGTTCTTGACCGCGAGAAGTTCAAAGATGATGTGACCTTCTCAGCTCAGGATGCGCTTTGGGTGTTTCTGGACCCAGATTCTGGCGCCGATCAGTACTATGAGATCCGCATTTGCGACATTGACAAGAAGGGCTGGGTGAATCCAGAGATCTTCTTGCCATTCAAAGTCGATACGCGCTCGCCAAAATTGAAGTCGCTTGCAGTGCTGGAGCCCGATTTTATGAATAAGGAGGGGCAGACTTCACTAGACGACACGTCCGTCACACCTTTGGCACAAGTGGGATCGCAGAAGTCCAACGCAAGCATCGGCGCCAAGACACACCAGTCCGAGACAGCGTATCTGCAAGGTACCTATTTACTTGCGATCGAGGCATTCGACGTATCCTCGAAAGGAGAACAAACCTCAGGGTTGTATAGATTTAGGCTTATGGTAGATGGACAAGTAGTCTTCGACAAGCGCTTGGACATGGCTCCCATGCTTCCTGAAGGATTGTCCTTTCTGGATGGCGACGTGCCTTCTGGCAAAACAGTATCAGGCGTGGACAGCTTCATTATTGGTAGCTACGCTTTTCCAGCTGGAATTCATGCACTGGACTTAAGTGTTTATGATTATGCGGGGAATTCTGCACGACTCACAAAAGAAGTCAGGTTTTGGTGAAACGAGGAGAAATTGCATTCCGATTGGAGCGGTGAAATTATGGACTACGCGTTTGTTGGAGAAAACGTTCTCAAGGTGAGAGAACGAATTGCCCAGGCGGCTTTGAGGGCCGGAAGAAAGCCTGAGGATGTTACCTTGTTGGCTGTGACGAAATTTCATCCTGCCGAAGCCGTAGTGGCAGCCTATGAATCGGGAATACGCAGTTTTGGGGAGAATCGCGTGCAGGAAGCCATGCAGAAGTATGGGCAAGAGTTGCGAGCAAGTCTAAAAGGTGCGCAACTTGCGATGATTGGCACTTTGCAGAATAACAAGGCTAAGAAGGCCGCGTTGTTCTTTGATTCGGTGCAGTCTGTTGATTCTTCTGAATTACTTTTGTTGCTAGCAAGAAAATCGATTGAGCGACCTACCCCCTTAAGGGTACTCTTAGAGCTCCACACTGGTGAGGCTACCAAGAGCGGTTTTCCGGATATGGATTCTCTCTGTAAGGCGATAGATGCCTTCTTGGAAGGACAATCGCGCGGCGAGATCGAACACCGCCTGGAGATCTGTGGGTTGATGACTATGGCTCCAAACGTGGCAGACTCGCCAGTCGTACGCGAATCGTTTCGCACCCTCGCAAAGGCAAAAGAGGCTATCGTGTCCAAGTACCACTTTGAGTCCTTTACGGAGCTCTCAATGGGAATGAGCGGGGATTTTGAGGTTGCCATTGAGGAAGGATCTACCTGTGTACGTATAGGTACAGCACTATTCGGAGCGCGAGCATGAAGACGAACTGTTGGATGCAAATATGCCTCCTGAATCACAGAAGATGCTTAGTTCTGGTGCTGCTCGTGATATTATTCGCCTTGCCTAAGGCATGGAGTTTGTCTCCTGACGCTACATTCGATATTGTCGTGAACAATGAGTTGGATGGCCCGACCGCCTCCAGTGCTGCAACTCTGCGTGAAAGCGAACAGGTGGCTATCTCTACGCAAATACCGATGACCTATAGCCTTCTTGCGGATTATGAGGGTGGAGGGAAAAAAGTTGCGTCGACGAATATGGGAACCACTTTGGGTCGAAAACCGGGTTTTAGCGTGGGACGGTTCGTTACCATCAGCGTAGGTGTTTTCCCTTTGGCATATTTCTGCACTGGTGCCATGCTCAGCCTTGTACGCATTATAGGAAGTGGTCAAGGTGCGAGTGTCACCACGACGGAGCGCTTTATTCAACTAGGTGTGTCTGCCGGGCTTTGTCTTGGCGTAGGCGTTTTGGATATTTTCTTGCCAAGCGACTGGTAACCTTGACATCGATAGGTAACGAAATCTAGAATTACACAATCCTGTGAACAATGAGGCCTTGCTTTATGCCTACACCAAACGAAAAGTCCGACGAGACCGAAGGTTTTAACCTTGATGATGCCATCCGCAAGGTACCAGATTTTCCTAAGCCGGGAGTGCTCTTTTACGACATCACCAGTATTCTCGCAAATCCTGATGCTTTTGCTTATTGCATCGATTCCATGCTCAGACTTTATAAAAATGAACATATAGACGCCGTTGCTGCGATTGAATCGCGCGGCTTTATTTTTGCGGCACCTTTTTGTTATAAACTTGGTATTCCCTTATTGCTCGTTAGGAAGAAAGGCAAACTGCCCGGCAAGACTATTTCACAGTCGTATGAACTCGAATATGGCAGTGCCGAATTGGAGATGCACTCGGAAGACATTCAAACCGGGGCACGATTCCTCATTGTTGATGATCTCATTGCGACTGGTGGTACAATTAAGGCGACCTGCCAGATGCTACGTTCTTGTGGTGCAATTCCTGTTAAGGTGTTTTCCGTTATAGGTCTACCGTACCTCAACTATCAGAAATCCATTCCGGATTTGCATGTCGACACCTTGATTGAGTATTTTGGTGAGTAATGAGTAATGAGTAATGAGGAGCTAAATATGGTACCAGGACTCGAAAAAAACCCCGAGTGGCAGGGAAGAAGAGGGCCACTTGTCCTTGTGATTATGGATGGGGTCGGCTATGGCAAGTACAAAGACGGGGACGCGGTAGCAGATGCGGATATGAGACATTTTAGGGCTCTAGAGTCTTCTTGCCCCAATACAAAGCTTAAGGCGCATGGCAAAGCGGTTGGCTTGCCTTCCGACGACGATATGGGCAATTCCGAAGTTGGGCACAATGCGATAGGTTGTGGCAGGGTGTTTTCTCAAGGTGCAAAGCTTGTTGGCGATTCGATTCAAACCAGAGCAATGTTCAAGGGAGCAGTGTGGCAAAAACTCGTCGCCAATGTCAAAGAGCACGGTAGTACTTTGCATTTTATAGGTCTTTTTTCTGACGGAAACGTCCATTCCCATATCGATCACCTGAAGGCGATGATCGAAGAAGCGTTTGCCGAGGGTGTAAAAAAGGTGCGCGTGCATGTCTTGCTGGATGGACGCGATGTCGGTGCACAAAGTGCACTCGATTATATCGTTCCATTCGAAAAGTTCTTGGCAGGATTCAATGCGCAAGGAGCAGACTATCGAATTGCTTCTGGAGGTGGCAGGCAGTACATCACTATGGACCGATACGGGGCGGATTGGGCTATGGTTGAGCGTGGATGGAACTGCCATGTCAAAGGTCAAGGTCGCCAGTTTCGAAGTGCGGAAGAGGCCATCAAGACCTACCGTGCTGAGAATCCCAACGTTATAGATCAAGATATCCATGAATTTGTGATTTGCGACGACAATGGCCCCGTTGGCCAAATTAAGGATGGAGACAGTGTGATCTTCTTCAACTTCCGTGGAGACAGGGCACTGGAGATCACTCGCGCTTTTGAGGAAGAGAATTTTGACAAATTCGATCGCGGGCCGCGTCCCAATGTTTTGTATGCGGGCATGATGCAATACGACGGAGACTTGGGGATTCCCAAGAACTTCCTGGTTACACCTCCGGCAATTGACAGAACGGTGGGCGAGTATGTCGCTGCGACGGGGCTTAAAAGCCTCGCAATTTCAGAAACACAGAAATTTGGACATGTGACCTATTTCTATAATGGAAACAGAGCTGAGAAATTCTCAGAGGAGCTGGAGGATTATGTCGAAATCCCGAGCGACAAAGTGCCTTTTGAGCAGCGCCCGTGGATGAAGTGCGCAGAGATTACAGACTTTGTGATTGGTGCTCTAAAATCCGGAAAGTATGACTACATCAGACTCAATTATCCGAATGGCGACATGGTAGGGCACACTGGGGTGTATCAGTCTGTGGTATGCGCTATGGAAGCGATGGATATCCAGCTTGGCCGCTTGGCAGAGGCAGTGAAAGCAGCAGGCGGTACTATGATACTCACCGCTGACCACGGCAACTCTGACGATATGTATGAACACGACAAAAAAACGGGCGCCGTGGAACTGTCTAAGGATGGACAGCCGAAGGCGAAGACCAGCCATTCGCTCAATCCGGTCCCTTGTGTTGTGTACGATCCCGAATACAAAGGTGAGTACAGCAAGGACTTGCGGTCCGGTTTGGGTATTTCGAGTCTTGGAGCCACCTGCATCGAGTTGCTTGGGTATTTGCCACCGGAAGGCTATGATCCGTCCGTATTGGTTTTAAAGAGCGAAGAAAAAGCATGAGCATGCAAAAGGCATTGAAAGAGGCCTTAAGAGCATGATCGAAATAGAGCTAAAAGCGAGAGTAGAGAATCCTGAATCAGTGAAGGAGGAACTTTCTCATTTTATGCGTTTTTTGGGCTCAGTTGAAAAAGATGACGAATACTGGTCTGTGCCCGTAGTTGTGGCTTCTGTCCCGACTACGGGCTTTCGATTTAGAGTACGTAGGGAGCAAACGCACACTACGATTACCTTCAAAGAAAAAAACTATACAAACGATATCGAAGTCAACAACGAAATCGAGTTTGGAGTAGAAAACCTGGAAGGTTTTAGGCACTTTATTGGCAAAATGTCCGCGCAATTGCTTTACGTGAAGAAGAAAAAAGGAACCGCGTGGATGAGCGAAGATGGGATCCGAGCGGAGCTTGTAAACGTAGAGGGCGTTGGGGATTTTCTTGAAGTTGAACTGCTTTTTGACGAAGTGCCAAAGCCTTCTGTGACGGAAACTAAGGCGCGTTTGATGCAAATAGTGGAGAAGTGCGGGCTTTCGGAAAAAGATCTGGAACCCAGACCGTACTCGCAACTCATGGGCATACAGTGATATTGAAGCACAACGCAATGCAACCGCGCTGGGGAATTCTTTGGGCGCTGAGGGGTTCGAACCCCCGACCTACTGGGTGTAAACCAGCCGCTCTGACCAACTGAGCCAAGCGCCCTTGTCCTATTGAAGAGCGAGAAGAAACTACCATACTCGGCCTTTGGGGGTCAAGACAGCTCATGATTGAAAAGCCTGTTCAAAAGCCAGTTATTATCTGCGTTGGCCATATTCTGCTTGATTGTTTTGTTTCTGTATCGCAGGCACAGCTAAGTGATATCGTGACCATGTGTCCAGATTTGAATCCAAAGGAAATCCAGAATAGTCCAATTCATGTTTCCTCAGAAAGGATGGAAGGGATTCTTCGGCAGCTCCTAGGTGACAACGGGCCGGAAAGTAAGCGTGGTCCTGAACTTTGTGTAAACATGGCCGAGAGCGTGGGGATGGCCGAGAGCGTGGGGATGGCAGAGAGCGTGGGGATGGCGGGCGCAATAAGGCTACGTGCGGGAGGCGGAGCGGTCAATACGGCTGTGGCGGCAAGCATAGTAGGGATGGATGCACGCGTTATAGGCGGCGCCGGGACTGACCATGCAGGGCGAGAGCTGGCAAGGCTTATAAGGGCCGCCGGGCCGGTTCTGGATGCAAGGGTTGCGCAAGGGGCGGCCACGGGGGTTTTCTTGAAGCTGGCGGTGCAAGGGATCAAGGAGGGAGCGTACACGGTGGTCAGCCCCGGCGCCGCGCACACCATTGCGGGTTCGCCTCTCTTCGATGAGATACCGCAAAACGGCATTCTGTGGATCGATGGACTGCTTATCGACGAATTGTTATGGCTGCGGGATCTTGCCAGCATAGCCCACCAAAGAGGAAGCGTAGTAGCTATGGATGTTTCAACCTTTGGGAACGCAGTTGAGAACGCGAACAGACTAAAAGACTTTGCACAGAACCACGCCGACTATGTTTTTGCCAATGACGCCGAGTTTTCTGCACTCTATCCATCAGGGCTAAGCATTACGAGAGATGGTGTTTTAGATTCTAACCGCGCGACAATGCGATGCTGTTGGGTAGTAAAGCAAGGGCCTTCTGGCGCTCTTTGCATTTGCCGGGACGAAACCAACAGAGAAACCAACGTTTTCAGGCAGCCTGCAGAGCCGCTCAAACTCAAAGATTCAACTGGTGCAGGCGATTTCTTCTCTGCAGGATTCCTTCATGGGGTGATTTGTGGTAACGATCCTGATCAATGTCTAAAAGAAGGCAACGACATAGCTGGAAAACTTCTTCTTCAATACAATTCCCAACTCTAGCTCGGTAAGACCGTCATGGGCTTCTGTTTGGCTTTTTGAACTTGCCTGCAACGCCATAAATATTTAGATTTAAATAGTGAATGTCTCATATAGAGCATTCGTTACCATTTATAATAATAATTGTACGGACTAGGAGTTGCTATGCCTGACAACGAAATAATTCCAATAGATCAAGTATTGCCTACAAAATTGCCCATAATAACGCTTGAGGGCAGGCCAATTTTTCCGGGTATTTTTACGCCCATCATGATTGCAAACCAGCCTGATATTCTGCTCGTTGAGCAAGTGCTGACTGGGGACGGCATGATTGGTCTCGTTTTAAGCAAAAACGATGAGGCAACGCCTTCCGCCGACAACCTGTATACGGTGGGCACGATCGCTAAAATTGTCAAAAAGATAAACTTGCCGGATGGTGGTATCAATATCTACATCTCCACTCTAAAACGCTTTCAAGTAAAGAAATTCCTTGCGAAAGAGCCACCTATTGTTGCGGCGGTTGAGTACCCGGAGGAATTCAACGACGATACCGACGAAGTTAAGGCGCTTACTCGTGCACTTTTGAGCGAAATGAAACAGGTTTCCGAGAACAATCCCCTGTTTTCTGAAGAGATGCGCCTTAACATGGTCAATATTGACAACCCTGGCAAGATTGCAGACTTTATTGCGAGCATTCTCAACATCGACAAGAAAGATCAACAGGCGGTCTTGGAGCAATTTGACGTTCGCGCCCGCATGGAACAGGTGTTGATCTATATCAAGAAAGAGCAAGAACTCCTGCGAATCCAAAAAAAGGTCCAGGCGGAGATCAACGAGCGCATTGAGAAGAGCCAGCGTGAGTATTTTCTAAAAGAGGAGCTCAAGGAAATAAAAGAAGAGCTCGGTATGCCTGCCGACGCAAAGAGCTCGGATTATCAGAAGTTTAAATCAATAATCGACAGTTTTGGCTTTGAGGGCGAAATAAAGGAGCTGACCGAGCAGGAACTGGAGAAATTTAACCTAATGGACAGCTCTTCCAGCGAGTACATGGTTACGCGCAATTGGCTTGAACTAGTGTGCTCGCTTCCTTGGAATGTCCCGCTTTCGAACGATTTCGATATGAAGAAAGCACAGGAAACCCTTGAGGCTGACCACTATGGACTGCAGGATGTCAAAGACCGAATTGTCGAATACCTTGCAGTACGGAAGCTAAAAAAGGACTCAAAGGGTTCTATTCTTTGCCTTGTTGGGCCACCCGGCGTTGGCAAAACGAGTGTAGGTCGGTCGATCGCGCGAGCTATGGGTAAGCAGTTTTTTAGGTTTAGTGTCGGAGGAATGCGTGATGAGGCCGAGATTAAGGGGCACAGGCGGACTTATGTTGGGGCCTTGCCCGGCAAGATTGTTCAAGGATTGAGGATTACCAAGTCACGAGACCCGGTTTTCATGATCGACGAAATCGACAAGATGGGCGCTTCGTATCAAGGCGATCCTTCCAGTGCTCTTCTTGAGGCATTGGATCCTGAACAGAACTTCAGCTTCCGCGATCACTATTTGGATCTGCCTTTTGACATTTCGAATATTTTCTTTATTACGACCGCGAACACATTGGATACTATTCCGAGGCCACTTGTCGATCGTATGGAAGTCATTCAGATACCTGGCTATATCGATAGCGAAAAGATCGAAATAGCACGGCACTATCTCATTCCGAAGAGCCTAGAAAAAAGCGGCCTCAGGAAGAGCGATGTGCGGTATACTCGTGATGCACTGCTTTTTATTGCTGATAGTTATGCGCGTGAAGCCGGAGTCAGGGATTTTGAAAAGTACCTGGATAAGATCCATCGAAAGATTGCAAAGTCCATCGTTCTGGAAGAAGAAGGAACCGAGCGTAAGAAGTTCATTGTGGACAAGGCCGCAGTGCAAAAGTACCTTGGCAAGCCAATCTTCCATCCCGAGGACATAAAACGCGCTACAAGGCCAGGCATGGCAGTTGGTCTCGCGTGGACAAGTCTTGGTGGTGACACCTTGCTTATAGAAGCAGTTGCCAACCCAGGCAAAGAAGGCTTTAAGCTGACAGGCCAAATGGGTTCTGTGATGCAAGAATCCGCCAACATTGCTTACACCTACGTTCGCAACATTGCGGCACAGATGTTCGGCATCGGGGCAGACTACTTCGAGGGCAGGCAAATCCACCTTCATATTCCGGAAGGAGCGACTCCGAAGGATGGGCCTTCCGCAGGCATCACGATGGCTACAGCTTTGCTTTCTTTGGTTATTAAGAAAAAGATAAAAGATAGACTCGCCATGACCGGAGAACTCTCGCTCACCGGTCAAGTGTTGCCGATTGGGGGGCTCAAAGAGAAGACTGTGGCCGCAAAACGCAACAAGATAAAGGACATCATAATACCGGCTGCTAACCTCAACGACCTGGACGAAATACCCGAGAATGTCAAAAAGGGAATAACGTTCCATCCTGTCGAAAGAATGGAAGAGGTGATCGATATAGTGTTTTAGTCGTGCTAAAATGACTCTATGAAAGAGGTTTTGCCGTTTTTTTGCGGACGGGATTGTGGTGGGGATGCTTGTCCCCTTCTTGTAGAAAAAGAAGACGGCAGAGTGGTAAGGGTAAGGCAGAATCCTTTGGCTGGTCCCTTTATCCGGGGCTGTGCCAAGGGATATGCCGTTCCGCATTTCCATTATTCGCCGCAACGTATAAAAACGCCTCTTATGCGTGTAGGCGAACGTGGATCTGGGATCTTTCGGGAAGCAAGTTGGGCGGAAGCTCTAGAACTCGTCGCAAGAAAACTGAGCGAAACGGTTTCCGGGCACGGCGCTTCTTCCATTTTGAATCTGTCCAGTGCTGGCTGTACAGGAGCTTTACATGGAACACACGCGCTTTCAGCCCGGTTTTTAGGTCTCTTAGGCGATTATACTGCGCTATCTGGGAACTATTCCTGCGCAGCTGCCATGTATGCGCTTGAACGTGTTTTTGGTGCCGATTTTCCGTATTCTGGCTTTGACCCAGCCACGATAGAAGACTCTAAACTCGTCATTCTCTTAGGAGCCAATATCTTTGAGGCGCGTCTTGGCGCGGAGTTGCCTTCGATGCTCTTGAAGATAGCCAAGAAAGGTACGCCGATTGTTTACATCGATCCCCGCAGGACAAAGACTGCACAAGCGCTTGGTGCTCATTGGATTCCAATTCGGCCAGGTACCGACCTTGCTTTGTTGTATGCGGTTCTTAATTATTGGAAAGAGAATAAGTTACTTGAAGAAAATGCTGTCATTGCCCGTAGCGTCGGTTTTGAATCGCTCATAGAACATGTGAGTGGCGCGTCCGATGGGATTCCTAAAACACCCGAGTGGGCTCAGTCCATCACAGGTATTCCGAAGCGGGAGATAGAGATCTTGGCTGAGCAGTGGATGCATACAAAACCTACGATGCTCATTCCGGGTTATTCGATCCAGAGAACTGAATATGGTGAGGAAACGATGAGGCTCTGTGTGGCGCTTCAACTTGCGAGTCGTAACCTTGGCGTTTGTGGTGGTTCGTCCGGCTCGCTGAACAATCGTCTTCCTGCGCCGCGCATAAAAACGCTGAGTCCAAGCAGGAAAAATGTTGGTCCAAAGATACCGATAGTACGGTGGCCAGATGCCGTTTTGTGTGGCGAGCCAGAGTATCCTTCGACAATTCGTTTCATCTATTCGGTGGGTGGCAATCTGCTCAACCAGGGCGCCGATGCCCAAAAGAGCATTGCAGCCTTTTGCAAGACAGACTTTATCGTATGTCACGAGATGTTCATGACTTCAACGGCCCGCTTCAGCGATGTTGTCCTCCCAGTCGCCTCGCCCTTACAGAAGGAGGACATAGGCATTCCCTGGGCTGGGAATTACTTATTGTATAAGCCAAAAATCTTGCCCTATACCGGAATGGAACGCTCCGATTATGACATTTTCTGCGATCTTGCAAGTAAGCTTGGCCTTGAAAATTTGTTCTCTGAGGGGCGAACCGAAAGTGAATGGGTCGACTACTTTATTGCCAATTCTTGTATAGCAGATGGCCAAGAGTTCAAGCGTACCGGGATTTTTACGTCATCGACAGAAGGTAACACACGCATCTCGGACTTTTCTCAAGATCCACAAAAGTTTCCTTTGGCTACGGCCTCAGGAAAACTCGAACTCGGAGGGCAACATCACAGCGCTTTTACTTCAAACGAGGGGAGCCAACTTCTTCTTATAACACCCAAAGTCGCATCTCGAGTACATTCTCAGTGTGGAGATTATCCTCATTCCTGCCATACGAACACCTTGATCATCAATCCGGCGACCGCCAAATCCTTGGGCCTTTTTGACGGAGAACCGGCCGTAGTACACAGTTTGACAGGGGAAATGTGTATTCCAGTCAAATTTGATGCGTCCATACGGGAAGGAGTCGTATCTGCACCAGAGGGCACCTGGCTTTTTGCGTCTGAGTTTTCCCTTGCACCACGCACGTCGATGGTCGATGGTGTACACACAACTCCTAATCCTGAACCCGAAGTAGCTACCGTTAGCGGGTCTATGGTCAAGGAGGTCTTCAATTCAGGCTCTGCGAACTTGTTGACAGCCACGGACGGAACCGCGGAAAGCCACGCTTGCATAATGGAAGGTATTCCTGTAACCATAGCAAAGTTCCAACCCTCGTCAAATTGATTCTCTTACGTTCACAGACTTGCGATAACAGGTTGGTGGTTGTGTCCGGTGTAATGTCTTAAGAGTGACCTTGGGACTCTCCTGGTACCCATTTGCCGCAAGACAATACGAGTCCGTAGGTTTTTTTTAACAAGCTTACGAGCCCCTGGTGAAGGTTTTGAGCGACGTTGCGAAGCGTGACAGGAAGGCGCTCGTCGTCAAGGCCGACGCCGCTAGTAAGCAAGGTGTCGATCAGCAGTTTTGCTGCGAGAAAGCGTTCGTTTTTATCCACCGCGAATGCGAGAAACGAAGGCAAACAGCCCAACACTTCCCATGTCACCTGTTCAGCTTGGGAGTAACGGCCCGCGTCCTTGTCCTGATCAGTAAAACGCACCGGCAGTTTCCGGCTGAGTTCTTCAAGATTCTCGACAAGGTAGGAAAGGTCGAAAAGCCCCACGGCGCAGTTAAAGAGTATCGTGTTGCCCTCCTTTTCCAGCCTCAGCACTTCTTCGAAGCTGATGGCAGGACCAATGTCCGCAATCGTGTAACCGCCGTTCTCGGTACGTACGAGGACACCACCTTTTATGTCCATGGGCGTACGCACACTGAATTCAAAAGCAGCCGGTCTTCCCGAGAGTGCAAGGAGCGCCAACTCAAGAGGGTCGGGCGTGTATGCAATATTATCCACGTTGCCTAGGTAAACAAACCTCGTGCCGTGCGCATAGAGGTTCTTGAAGACGTCCGACAGAACGTGGAGACACTGGCCATGGCCACCAGGAAGCGCGAGGCTTGAATTTTCTTTTCCGTAGGCGTGGTTAAAGATCCTCTTTGGCCGTCCTTCGCTGGAATGAGTATAGGCTGCAATCATGTTTTGGACGCCTGTATGCCACAGTGCGGACTCAATACCAAGTTCTTGTGACAATGGCTTCAGAAGCTGGCTTTGTGCCATGGTTTTGTACGCCTCCAAGAGCTGAGCGTTGTTGCCTGCGCTTGTCATTTGGAACAGAGGCATAAACTCAGCCGTCGCTCGAAGTGCTTCCTCCACTGTTGGATCTTCTTGCCCAAGAGCCTTGAGTCTCGCAAATTGCTCCAAACGGGCCCGCATCTTGAGCTCCAAAAAACTCGCACCAAGCGAGCCATCGGGATTGATATACGCTGGCGTTAGCCCTTTGGGCTGGTCTTTACATGCCAGAGCCATTTTTTCGAACTTTGTCTTCAGAACGGCAAAGACATCTTCTCCCAAGGCAAGATTCTTCTTGGTGTCTGCATAACTAGTCGCAGAACCTCCATTGAGAACGCCGTAGCCAGTGATTGGCAGAAGAGCCGAACCAATCTTTTCAAGGTCCATGGCGGTAAACTCCATCATCCGCCCCGGGGTCTTTATTGTTGAAGAGGTTCTTGTTGTTGCAGAAAGTTGAACACTTTCAGGGTTTTTTGAGCTTGCCACCTGAGTGTGGTTTGCAACAAATGAGGTTGTCTCTTTTGGCAGGTCAAGACCGAACTTGGCAAGATTGGCCCT
This sequence comes from Rectinema sp., assembly GCA_039680115.1. Lineage (GTDB taxonomy): Bacteria > Spirochaetota > Spirochaetia > Treponematales > Rectinemataceae > JAFIHQ01. Next base: position 396 of record JBDKTP010000152.1, on the reverse strand, counting down.
GGCTTTGTCTTCCGGCATCCAAAAGAGCACTGCATCCTTTTGATGTCGCTTGCGGACATCCACGACAGTTTGGCCATCAATGGCTGGCACCCCTGAGGCTCTCACCTGTTCTACATTGTCATACAGACCCGCATTATAGTCATTGAGGATTTTTAGAGTCAGGTCTATATCGATATTTTTCAGCCTCATGTCTTCTTTGAGCGCGTCCGGAAGGTCTTCTCGATTTGTCCGTTTGTCCATATTCATGAGAGAAGTGTAGCCCAAGGTGCATCGTCAGGTGAAGTGGCGAAGCTCAAGATGAAGGACCAGAAAGCCCGGTGAACCATGTCAGAAGATTATGGCTGCTATGTCCCTGTTCCGCAGGAATTGTGCATTTGCGGCATCGTAGATTTCCAC
>JBDKTP010000151.1:0-6940 GCA_039680115.1 Rectinema sp. | reverse complement strand
GCAAGCCACCAGAAAGGTACAAACCAGGCTTGAATCTGCTCGACCTGTCCGCGCGTCGGGCGCTTGCCATAGGGCCAAAAATGCCTACAAACTCCATGAGACCCAGAAAAAATCCTACTTGGGACGGCCTGTAGCCAAGATTCCGAAGCATTATCTGAAGGTAGGGCGAAATAATCCCAAAGATGGCAAAATACAGGAAATAGTTCGTACCAAATCGCAGCCCAAGATGGTTTTGCGCTTTGTGGTCGTTAAGGCCTTCCATAGTCCTGCCCACAATAAATACTCGTGCCGTGAGCGTCAATGGCTATTATTGCGGGAAGATCCGCAAGGCGGACATGGCGAATAGCCTCCATACCGAGGTCTGCATAATCCTTTACCACGCTTTCTGTGACGTGATGTCGGGCATTAAGGGCGGCGACTCCTCCAATAGCCGCAAGATAGACACCGCCAAAACGGCGAATGGCATCGACAGCGCCTTTTCCCCGTTCTCCCTTGCCTATGGTGACAAGCCCAAGTCCTTTGGATAGGAATGGCTCCATGTAAAAGTCCATACGCTTGGCAGACGTTGGACCAATGGCACCACTTGCAAACCCTGCCTTGGGTTCTGTGGGGCCTGCATAGAAAATAGGGCGATTTTGCAGCGAATCTGGCGCAGGTTCTCCTTGCTCAAGCAAGGCCAGAATCCTTGCATGAGCGCTATCGCGGGCAAGTGCTACCGTGCCGGAAAGAAGAACTGTTGAGCCTGCCGGCAAGGCACGGAGTTTGTCGAGCCATTTAGAAGGTGCCTCGTCAAAGTCAATTGCGGTGGCGTCCGAGAGCATCGGGGCATCCTGCGGAAGAAAGCGCGCCGGATCCTCTTCCAGCTTCTCTAAAAACCAACCTTGTTTGTCCACAAAAGCCAGGGATTTTCGGTGCGCTACACAGGACACTCCCATGGCCACCGGCAAATTCGCCGAGTGACGCGAAAGTCGTATAAACTTTGTATCCAAGGCGAGATGGCTTCCTCCCCATTGGGCTCCGATACCGCTCTGCGATGCGAGCTCCATGAGAATTGCTTCCCACTCGCGCACACGCAGTGCGGGTTCTGAGTGCATAGAAGCCTCTGAACGGTCTGGTAAGGCATCAAGAAGACCATAACTGGCCAATTCAAGGGCATAAAGCGCCTGGGAAGGAGCAACCCCACCCAGCACCGTGGTGATTGTATAGGGTGGACACCCCGAAGCGCCGAGAGCGGCAATCCGCTGGGCAAGGTGCATTCGCAGACGCTCTGGTGCCAAGATAGATGGGGGCTCCATTGTCAATGTCGTTTTACTTGTAGAACCTCCGCCTTTGGCAGCGAACAAGAAGCGGAAAGTGCTCCCTGAAACGGTTCGGACATCGATACTGGCAGGAAGGTTGTTCCCGCTGTTCTTTTCCGAAAAGACATCCATAGGACAAAGCTGGGAAGCACGGAGCGCGTTTTCTGTATACGCCCGCCCGATACCGTGAGAAAGGGCGGCCCGATCATCAGGGAAAGGGCTGCCTTCCAGCGCCGATTCAACAGATTCTCCTCGCCATCCATACACAAGCGCTGATCCGGTGTCTTGGCAAAGCGGAAAGATGCCCTCTGCGGCGATGGTGGCGTTTTGCAAAAAAGAGGTAGCCACAAAGCGTTCCAAAGGGGATGTTTTGGGATCCAGGGCTATAGCCGAGATTTTTTGACAGTGGCTTGTGGGAAATTTAAAAGCTATCTCGCTAAAGGCGGTATAAGCGAGCTTTTCCAGGTCTTCTCGTTGTATGACTAGCCTGTTGTTTTTGACCTGAGGCACCGACATGTCCAATTTGATAAATTCACCGCTGTCGGTGCTGCTAAAAGACAACTCGTCTAAGAAATCGAGTGGTCCGGAATTCTGTGAAGCGGCTTTCATTGTGTGCGTTCGGCCTTTCTCGAGTCTTCACGGCGCCTGTGCAAAACTCGGCCTATAGAAATTGCGCTTGCGGGGCATACTTCATGACAACAATAACATGTAATGCACACGCTATCGTCGATCCGAACCTTGTGGCGGCCTTGGCTGTCTTTTCCCAAGGCGAGGGCCTTGGCAGGGCAAATGTTGACACAGGCGCTGCAGCCAATGCATTTTTCGGCATGAAAGATGGGACGCGAGACCAAAAGCATGTTGGCGAGTCGCTTAATCGGCGCTGGCGCCTGATTCAGAGAAAAGCGCTTTTGAGCAGTAGCTGTGGCATAGGGGAGCAGTTTGAAATCTTTAATGAGCACATCCGAAATCTGAAGTGGGCCGATCAACAGGGAATCCGGGCTAACCTGCGTGGAGTCGTTGCCAGTCTGAGATCGGGCAAAAGCATCCACAAGGTACGGTATCTTTTGTGGATCATAGCCGATGCAGCTTGCAGCTACCCAATCCAAGGCGGCCGGGTTGTGGGACGCAAGGAGAAAGCCGGTGTGACGTGGAGTACCATTGCCCGGGCCTTCGCCTTCCATGGCCACGATGCTATCCATAAAAGTGAAGACTGGCGGCAAGCAGCTCGAAAGGTCCACGAGCATAGTGCCAAAATCGCGCGCATTAGGAAAGCGCAAATGCATACCACTCTTGCCAAGGCCTGGAATTAGTCCAAACAGGTTTTTTGTTGCACCAGTGTAGGTCATTAACTGATGAGTCTTTAGTTTTGGCAGGTTGACAATGAGGTCGCACTCCTGGAGTACAGAGGCTAGGTAGAATTCCTTAACGAGTCGGCCGCGGGGCGCGGCGCGCATGGCGCCGGAATCCATGTCGACCCATTGGGCGCCGCCGTCCTGCGTCGCCGCCAGCAGGCCGGCCGGCCGCGCGGCTGCGCTTCCTTTCTGCCAGCCCGGGCTGTCGCCCACGAGGACGCGGGCCGGCCGGAGTTTTTTTAGAAGGCGCAGGACGGCGGCGAGAAACTCGGGGTGCGTGGTCACGGCCTTCTCAGGCGCCACGCCCCTTAGCAAATTGGGCTTTACCAGTATCGTTTTTCCTTCGACATCAGGGAATCCCGCAAGTTCTGCGGCCTCTTCAAGCGCCCTGTCCAGTTCTTCGGCCATATAATCTTCGCATTTCAACAAGCAGACATCGAGTAGCATTCTTAATATAGTCCTTTTCTTATATATTTATATCTCGCAAGGGGCCCATTCAATCCCATACAATCCCATTCAATTTCAATAATTTTTCTAATTTTCTATGATAGCCTAGTACTTTTTCATATACAAGAAGTATACTTATACACGATCTACGTTGTGCACGACATAGTTTGTGCAATGCGTATTGATGTCTTGTTGAGGTTCTTGCGCAGTTTTGCCCCGATTAGTATAATTCTCGATTATTCTTGATTTGTGAGGGAATGATGGCCAAGAAGCGACATAGAATCACGCGGAACGACATCTTGTTAGCCATAGCGCGTGGTTCGCCAATTCTTCGGACGATTTTCATTGTCCTTTGCCTTGTAACCCTTGTCGGATCAAGCTTTATGCCCAACCAGAACATCAACAGTGCCCTTGGTAGCATTGGCAACATTGGCACGGGCGACAAAACGCTGAGAGAGAACCTTCCGCTTCCGGAGCCCGAAGACAAGGGTGTTTACTACACGGTCTACGAGGTCAAGAAAGGCGACACGATCTCCGATATTGCTGACTCTTTCGACGTATCTGTCGATACAATCCTGAGCATAAACGATATTCAGTCTGCGCGTAACCTTAAACCAGGGCAGCTTCTCAAAATCACTAACCTTGCGGGCATAGTCTATAAGGCCAAGACTGGTGAGACTGTGCAGGCTATTGCAGACCGATATGACATTTCTGCTATACGAATTACTGAGGTCAATCAACTAAAATCGGACAAGCTCGATGCGAGTCGAACTCTGTTCCTTCCGGATGCAAAATTGCCCGCGGCGGTCGTAGGAGAAGTCTCTGGCGACTTGTTTAGGTGGCCAGTCCGGGGCGTTATTACCTCTTGGTTCTCCTGGAGACGTGATCCATTTACTGGCAAGAATAGCTTCCATAATGGCTTGGACATAGGCGTTCCGCTTGGCACGCCGATTGGTGCAGCTCGTGAAGGGCGAGTTACGGAAACAGGATATTCGCCGACTATGGGGAAGTATGTAGAGGTTAGCCATGCGGGCGGTTGGAAGACTCTTTATGCCCACATGTCTTCGATCGGCGTGGAAGATGGCCAGTATGTTTCGACGGGAGAAAGAATAGGCTTGTCTGGTAACACCGGTTACAGCACGGGCCCTCATGTGCATTTCTCGGTCTATAAGAATGGCAAGCTGATTAACCCTGCTAACGTGTTGCAATAAGTTTCAGGTATCAGCATCGTTGCCAGACTGTTTCGCTTCAGAATGTCTCAGAATGTCGGGAGCGCGTTCAGAGAGTTTGGCTTGAGTTTTGATGTGCGGCACGTCACGTCACTCTGTAGCGCGGCACTCTGTGGCACGTCACGTCACTATGTGGCACGTGACTCTGTGGCACGTCACTACGTGGCGCGGCACGTCACTACGTCCACGACGCCGCACGTCTGGGTCAGTTATTTGACGATCGGGCAATAATCTGTTACCATCATTAGTATGAGAGAGCTACACGGAATCGCTGCGTCCCCCGGCACCGCTTGTGCCCCGGTTTTCATCTTTAAGGACGACTTCTCTTTGTCTATTCCTTCCTATCCAATTGCTGAGAGCGATGTCGACGCCGAGTACGCCCGTTACCAAGAGGCGGTAGCTCGTGCCAAAGAAGAAGTTACCGCTTTGCGGGACAGAGCCTTACAGGATGCAGGAGCAGAGCAGGCTGCAATTTTTGATGCGCACTTACTCATGCTCGACGATCCTGAAGTAAACGAGAATATAAAATCCGAACTCTCCAGCACACTCATGAATGTTGAGAGTGTCGTCTTTTCTATAGAGCGCAGAACGGTGGACAGTCTAGCCTCCGCCCAGGACCCTTATATCCAGGAGCGGGTCTCGGATGTGCACGATGTTACCCGGCGCATCCTGGGCCACTTGCTCAACAGGGAGCGCAAGACTTTGTCCGATATCACGAGCGACGTGATTGTGGTTGCCCGCAACCTCCTGCCTTCCGACATGGTGGGCATGGCCAGGGACAGGATTAAAGGTATCGCTACAGAGGCTGGCGGAAGGACGAGTCACGCCGCCATTCTCGCACGGGCATTTGGCATTCCGGCGGTTCTGGGTATCGGCCACTTTATTGGCGATCTACAGTCGGATACGGTCGCCATTGTGGATGGAGATAGAGGTGTGCTTATTCTTGACCCTGACGAAAAAGCGCTCAAGCAAGAGAAGGCAGCACGTATACTTCGGCAGGAAAAGCAAAAAGCTTTTGAGGCAATACGGGGCGTGGAAGCCAGCACCAAGGATGGCGTGCGCATCCAGATCATGGCTAATATTGAAGTTCCAGAAGAAGTCGAAGCCGTTTTGCAGTACAATGCCGACGGTATTGGCCTCTTTAGGTCCGAATTCCTGTTTCTTGGTGGACACGTTCCAGGCGAAGAGGAGCAGTTTCGGGCCTACAAACAGGTTGTCGAGTCCATGAATGGCAAGCCGGTTACCATCCGCACGCTCGATATAGGAGGAGATAAGGTTCTGCCAGAATTGGGCGCTCAGGACGAAAAGAACCCTCTTCTAGGGTGGCGGGCTATCCGTTTTTGCCTTAGCGATACCGAAATCTTCAAGACCCAGCTGCGGGCTATTTTGCGTGCCAGTGTCTTTGGCGACGTGCGTATTATGTTCCCCATGATTAGCACTGTAGAAGAGCTCGTCAAGGCTCGTGGAATCATGGAAGAGGCACAGTGGGAGTGTCGCGGATTGGGTTGCGAGGTCAAGACTAATATCAAAGCGGGCATCATGGTGGAGGTTCCGTCGGCAGCCCTTTGTTCTGACGTGCTCTCTCGAAGTGCAGACTTTTTCTCTATTGGTACCAACGATCTCACCCAGTACACCATGGCCGTGGACCGGGGCAACGAAAAGGTTGCTTATTTGCACGACCCATTCAATCCCGCAGTTTTGCGTCTTATCAAGATGACGATAGATAATGCGGCCAAGGCCAATATCGAAGTTGGGCTGTGTGGTGAGATGGCCGCGGATCCTGCATCCGCAATCCTGTTGGTCGGTTTGGGCTTGCGTGAGCTCTCGGTCTCGGCGGTGTCTATTCCTGCAGTAAAAAGTGTTTTGCTTTCTACAACTATGGAGGAGGCACAAGGCGTGGCGCAGGCTGTCATGAAGATGACAAGCTCTACACAGGTGCGTGCATACATTGCCAATCGCTTTCAGTTGTAGGCGTATAACAAGAAACAAGTTTTTGGATCACAAAGTATAAGGAAATCATGAGTACACTAGAAGAACCCCAGGTACGCTACGAAAACCTTCCCGTCGTTGTCCTGGTTGGAAGGCCTAACGTCGGGAAGTCGACACTTTTTAACCGACTCTTACATAAGCGTCGTACGATTACCGATCCAACACCGGGCGTCACGCGCGACCCGATCGAGGAGGAATGCATCCTGCGAGGAGCTGGCTCCCTACAGGCTCATGACTTTTCTAGTGACTTATCTAACCATGTCAGTTTTGCCGGAGATGACGCAGCTCCAGCTTCCGGAACTCAGTCTTCCGCGCTTCAGGCCCAGTCAGAAATGCGCATTCGGCTTGTTGATACAGGCGGCTTTAAACTTGAGCGCGAGGGCCTGGACGACCTAGTGGTTGCGCGTACGCTTTCTTTTATTTCTCGTGCTGATCTCATACTTTTTATCGTTGATGCCACCTCAATAACCCCGGAAGACCAGGAGTTCGCCGAACTTTTGCGGCCAATGAGCGACAAGTTGCTTCTCGTCATAAACAAGGCCGACAGTCCGGAGCGGGACAATCTCGTGTGGTCGCACATGCAGTGGGGTTTCCCCAATTTCGTCTTTATCTCAGCGGAACACAA
>JBDKTP010000150.1:0-21717 GCA_039680115.1 Rectinema sp. | reverse complement strand
TTAGGCCGTCAGTAACTCTTAACGCATAATTCATTGAATTTATCCTTGGGCGTATACATCCCAAGCGTTTGTCTAGGCCGTTCATTGAGCAGCCGCGCTATCCTTGTTATCGATCGTTGCGAAAGCTTCCTGAAGTCAGTTTCACCATCGAGCATGTCACGGATCAGGAAGTTCGTGTTTTCACAGGTACCCTTTTCCCAAGGCGAATGCGGATGACAGAAATAGACTTTCATTTTAATGGAAGTAGCCAGTCGTTCATGTTCAGCCATCTCTTTCCCTTGGTCGCACGTAATACTTTTCATCAGCTGAGGTTCCAACGTCTTTAATCGCTTCTCGATGCTTTTCCTGACTTCCGGCGCGGTATAGGTTTCAAGCCGATCAATCAGCACATAGCGCGTTTGCCGTTCCACAATAACGCTTAAGGCTGATTTATGGTCTTTCCCGATGATCAAATCGCCTTCCCAGTGGCCGGGAACTGTGCGATCATTCACTTCTTCAGGTCTTTCATCAATAAGCGTAATGTTTGCGAGCTTTCCACGCTTCTCGGCGCTCTTTGCGCTGCGTTTCTTTCCTTTCTGACGAAGTTGCTGAAGCGCAAGCTCTTTCAGCTCTCCCTTCATGTGAAAGTGAAGGTAGTTGTAGATTGTCTTCTCACTCACAGGGACTACTGTAGCATCATTTGCGCTTTTTTGCAGGAAATCCGCAATCTGGTAGGGCGACCAACGGATCGCCAGATGGTTTTGGATCACCTGCCTTGTTGCATCGTTTATCTTTAGCGTACGAGATCTTCTTGTTCCGCACGTGTCGGTTATTCTTTGAGCCAGGAAAGGATTATAGACTTCGCGATCTTCACCCTTTTTCAATTCCCGGGAGATAGCTGATTGGCTATAGCCTGTCTTCTTGGCTATGGTTACCTGGTTGTCTCCATTGGCACGGTAGACCATGATTTCTTCTCTAACCTTGTTGCTTATTCTGTTGTAGTTTCTCACTTCTCCATCCTAACACTTTATGCGTTAGGAGTTACCGAGTGCCGAACGAAATGAAACAAGCTGGCAACGCCAGCCCGACACCATCACTTCATTCGTTATAACTGAGGTAAAACGCGAATGCAAGCGTTCTTTAACAACTCTCACGCACCCTGCGCGCACTCAAAGCAGGGCACCGTACAGAATGCCAAGCGTCCAAATTAGACCAGCAAAAGTACTGACAGATCGTTAGCCGATTTTCCCCACAATGACAGGAAAGGATTTTTCGTTGCGCTGACGTTGCACGAGCAGTCCAATCAAGAGGAAGACTCCAAAAAAAACCGCTGAGAAGAGAACTTTTATGCCTTCGTTGGACTGCGGGAACATGAGCTGACCAACTCCATAACCGACAAAGAGCATGATGAGGGGCAAGCCCAAAGCCCAAAATGCGCTCTTAGCCTGCTCCTTACTAGGTATTTCCACCTCAACATGATCGCCCTCAGCAACAGGAACCCGATTGGGGTTGTGTGCAATGAGCGCGCTGCGGTTGGATTTGCACATGCCATTTGCGCATGCTGCACAACCTTCGGTCAAATCCATCGATATCGTTATGAGTTTACCTTCAATCTTTTTGATTGTCCCTCGCTCTCTCATTCACTTTCTCCTTACAGGGAAGCCGGAAACTTTCAATATGTTCAGCTTTGCCGGAATCGCCAATTTCGATACAGCAGCCTTGGGCTTCAAGTCCCAAAACTCCACCACTCTCGTACGTGCGCACAGAAGTCATAAACTCCCGTACGCGAGCATCGGGATCCATTCCACCTACTGATAATATACTACCAGTACGGCCGGAATCGGTAATAGCCGCAGTACCTTTTGCGGTTATCCTCGCGTCTGCGGTGAGGGTTTTGGCGTGAGTGCCGACAATGGCGGAAATGCGACCATCAGCGTATTCTGTGAGAGTGAGTTTTTCGGCGGTGGCGGAAGCGTGAAAATCGACAAGCACCGACGCCCTCTCCTGACCTGGCTCCTTCTGAATTCGTTCGAGTATATAATCGAGTACTTTGAAGGGGTTGTCGGCATGGACACGGCCGAAGCTCGCCTGCCCCAAGAGGTCGATGACGATCACCTTGCCTTTGGGCGTCTGAAAAACCTTCCAACCGCGGCCAGGATCCTCGTATGGCAAGTTAGCCGGCCTCAGGGCCCATGCGCATTTTGGGTAGAACTCCGTCATATCGACTTTGTAATAGGCGGATTCTCCCATCGTAATGCAATCTACTCCCAACTTGCGCAGGTACACCGCATGCTGGACGCCCAATCCAGCACCGCCGGTCGCCGAGTCCGCGTTCGCCACTACAAAGTCGGGTGCGTAGCGCGACCGCAACTCAGGCAATGTGGCCTTTAGTGTAAAGACTCCGTTTTTGTCGACAATTTCGCCCAGAAAAAGAATTTTGATGCTCACCCGGCTACTGTACGACAAAGACTGAGCCTTGCACAATCAGGCGGGCATCGCCCTTAAATGGGCTCACTGATTCTCGTACCTGAGCACTTCGTCTATCACATACTCGAGCTTGACTCCAGCGGCCAAAAACATCGCCTCGCTCTCGGCACCGTCGTGGTACTTGCGCTCGCAGACGACGCGTTTAATGCCGCAGTTGATGATCATCATCGCGCAGGTTCTGCACGGTGTCATTCTGCAATACATGGTCGCACCTTCAATTGCCACGCCCCGCTTCGCTGCCTGGCAAATCGCGTTTTGCTCGGCGTGAACCGTCCGTACGCAGTGTTGCGTGACGCTACCATCCTCATGCACCACTTTTTTGAGTTGATGACCGACTTCGTCGCAGTGTGGCAGGCCGCTGGGGGCGCCCACATAGCCTGTGGCCAGGATTTGGTTATCCTTTGCGATCACGCAGCCCGATTTGCCCCTGTCGCACGTCGCTCTCTTGGCAATTGCCTGACACACCTCCATAAAATATTCGTCCCAGGTGGGTCTGCGACTTTTGCATCCCTCACCCCGATTAGTTGTGCCCTGATCTTGCGTTTCGTTTTCCGCCATAGCTTCGCTCCTCTCCCCGCTCCACCCTTCCATGCTCCACCCTTTTTTGCCCGACCGACAACCCTGAATGTCCGACGGGCCTTAATGGCGTTTTGTGAATGATACCATGCCCCTGCCTATGCTTCCAGCTTCACTTCACGGGCCTTTTGTTTCTATGCATTTTTTGCTATTCTTGCACTTCTCGTGGTAGAATCTAAAACCGCTCTATTCGAATCGCAAAAAACGCGATAACAAAATCCTGGAGGATTTTCAATGAAGTCAAACTTGCGCCGCTCTTTTCCTTTGTTCTTTTGTGTGATAGCGACAGCGTTTGTCTCGTGTCAGACAACTTCGCGCCCCGATGGTCTCTACGCCATTCTTGAAACTACAAAAGGCGATATCGTCATCAAATTGGAGTTTGAAAAGGCCCCGATGACGGTCGGCAATTTTGTTGGCCTGGCAGAAGGCAAATTGGATGCCACAAAGGGCAAGCACTTTTATGACGGTACGGTTTTTCATAGAGTTGAGCCCGGCTTTGTCATTCAAGGTGGAGATCCGACGGGCACAGGCAATGGCGGTCCAGGCTATCGCTTCCCCGACGAATTCTCGCCTGACCTCAAGCACAGCGGCCCAGGCGTCGTCTCCATGGCCAATGCAGGCGCAAATACCAACGGTAGTCAGTTCTTTATAACCCTTGCTGCAACGCCTTGGTTGGACGGCAAGCACTCAGTTTTTGGTTCGGTGGTCGAGGGCATGGACGTCGTCAACAAAATTGCCGTAGGCGATACCATCACAAAGGTGCGAATCGAACGCTATGGGGCAGCTGCAAAATCCTTTGACGTGTCGCAAAAGGCTTGGGATGAGCGCCTGAGCGCCGCCTATGCGGCCCTCAAAGCAGGTGCGCAAGCCAAGCAAGCCGCTGACCTCGCTACTATTCAGACAAAGTGGCCCGATGCCGTCAAGGATGAAAATGGTATTTATCAAAAAGTTTTGCGCAAAGGTACAGGCGACCTACCGCCCACGGGTTCGACTGTCTCGGTTATCTATAAGGCTATGCTCCTCGATGGGACTGTCTTTGACGATTCTGCGCTTTCGGGCGGGCCCATCAAGATCAAGATTGGGGGAGGAACCGTCATAGAAGGCTGGGAAAAAGTGTTGCCCACCATGCGCAAGGGAGAGAAACGGCTTATCATTGTGCCACCCGAGCTCGCCTATGGTTCTTCGGGGGTAAGCGGGGTCATTCCTGCCGATTCATACCTGGTCTTCGAGATGGAGTTGACGAAAATTTCTCAGTGAGGCAGCAAAAGTGGGAAGCCCCTCTGCACAGCTTGTCCCTTGCCTTGAATATGGCGGCGTCACAAGGCGAGTTCGAGACGCTAAAACCGAAGCTAGAGTTTTTTGAGTTTTTTGACCTCGTAGAGGCTCATGTTGAAATCCTGACGAAAGTGGAGATTCTGCGATAGAATCTCCACTTTTTTGCATATTTCTTACATAAAAATCTACTAAATGTCCTCAAAAGGCTAAAGATACTGCAGGCCAAGAATCAAATTCCCGTCTACTCTAAGAGTAGACGCGGTGGAGGCCGTAAGTATGAGAAGCCATGCAATTACAGCGTTTGTCCTAGCCTTAGCCCTCATTTTTTTGCCGGGCGCATTTGTCTATTGCCAAACGCAGTCCACGTCAATAACCATTGTCGGCATTGTGCCGGAGATCCTTAAACTCACGCTGGATTTTGCATCGGACACAAACATTCAATTGATCGGTCACCTTTCAACCGGAGATGAGCAACAGGCGGCCTACCTGGGTGTGGCTCAATACGCATCGTACACGGGCCAAAATGCTCAAAACTGCAGGAATTTCGACATAGTCTCTGGAAGCACTATTGCTCTTGGTAATGCCACGATATTCTCTAACATAAGGGGAATGTATACGGTATCTATTTACTCTACCAACAAAGGAAAACTCCAGAACTCCAGCAATGTAGGCGCCGCATCCATCGAGTACGGACTTGCTTTCGGAAACGCCTTTGCTATGTCGCAAGACGGCGTTTTCCGATTCAGCCAAAAGGGCGTTTCCAGCAGAGGTGGAAGGCCTCTTGCTGTTGCGCTCGTTTTAGGAGATATACCGGCAACCGCGGCAGATGGCATCTATTCCGACCAACTTTATTTCTCAATTTGCAAGAACTGATCTTTCACCATGGCTTGGTGACTAGCTTTATTTCCTGCTTCGAAAAGGCCTTTCCCAACACCGGTACAACCTCACACACAATCCATTTAGGGTTTCTTGCTTCCATTCAACCAACAAAGTCAGTACTTTATAGTGTAGATGTTTTATTCAAGAATTCTTGAAGACACAAGATAAGGAGTTGCCAATGAAAACTGAAGTAACGACCGTATGGAAAGGAGATATGGCCTTCACGGCTAACGTCTCTGGCCACGAGATAATCATGGATTCAGCAGAAGGAGATGGAGGTCACGATATCGGCGCACGCCCCAAGCCACTTCTGCTTGCTGCGCTCACCGGCTGCACCGGCATGGATGTCGTCTCTATCCTAAAGAAAATGCGCGAGCCCTTGACGTGGTTCAACATGAAAGTCGAGGCTGAGGGGAGCGAAGAACACCCCAGGAAATACATATCCTTTTCGCTGGTGTATCAATTCAAGAAGAGCGACGGACTCAATCCTGACAACGTGCTCAAGGCCTGCACCTTGTCGCAGGAAAAATACTGCGGCGTAAGTGCCATGCTCAAAGACACTGCCCCCCTGGACTGGCGCATTGAATACGTCTAACTCGTGCGAATCTAGGGTATTGAAACTCTATGGCGCCCACATTATACTCGTTCTTGGTAGCTTGTTTTCTAACAAATGGGAACAAACCGCATAAATTTCTTCCTACTGCTTATGGTTCCATCGCGCATGGTTCCATCACCGCTGCCAATTCAGCTTTGCAGTGCAAAGGCGCAAGGGCGCCATATTTTTCAGAACGAGGTGAAGACCCACGATGTCAACAGACCTTCATAAAATGCGCAACATCGGTATCTCCGCGCATATCGACTCGGGCAAAACAACCCTTTCAGAGCGAATCCTTTTTTACTCAGGACGTATTCATGCCATACACGAAGTGCGCGGCAAGGATGGAGCCGGGGCAACCATGGATTCCATGGACCTTGAGCGGGAGCGCGGCATTACCATTCAGTCCGCCGCAACGAGTGTCCACTGGAAAGACTATACTATCAACCTCATTGATACACCGGGACACGTCGATTTTACTATCGAGGTGGAACGCTCTTTACGCGTCCTGGACGGTGCCATTCTCGTGCTCTGCGCCGTTGCAGGCGTACAGTCTCAATCGATTACGGTAGACCGCCAGCTAAAACGCTACCACGTTCCCAGACTCGCTTTTGTCAACAAGTGCGACCGCACCGGTGCCAACCCATTTAAGGTAAAGGCACAACTGCAGGAAAAGCTGGGACTCAACCCGGCGTTTGTCACCATCCCCATCGGGCTTGAGGACAAGCTGGAAGGCGTGATCGACCTTATACAGATGCGCGCTGTTTATTTTGACGGGCCCAATGGCGAAGACATCCGGTACGCGGAGATTCCAGCTCATCTTGTGGCAGATGCCGAGCGCTACAGAGAAGAACTTCTGGACGCAGCATCCATGTTCTCAGACGAGCTCGCCGAGCAATATCTGGAAGGCGAAGTGGACAACGATGTGCTTACCGCCGCAATTCGGGCCGGTTGCATTGCAGAAAAGTTTGTCCCCGTTTTCGTGGGTTCGGCCTATAAAAACAAAGGCGTTCAACTCCTTCTGGATGGCGTAACACAGTTCCTACCGGACCCCAGCGAGGTGCATAATTACGCCCTGGACCTGGACAACAATGAACAGCAAGTCGAGCTCAAGGCCGATCCAAACGCCAAAACTGTGGCGCTCGGTTTCAAACTGGAAGACGGAGCCTATGGCCAACTCACGTACGTTCGCGTCTATCAGGGCACGCTCAAGAAGGGTGACGAGCTTCTCAACACCAGATCCAGAAAACGCTTTAAGGTTGGCAGGCTTGTGCGCATGCACGCCAATTCCATGGAAGATATACAGGAAGGCGCCTGCGGCGACATCGTAGCGCTCTTCGGCATAGACTGCGCATCGGGCGACACCTTCTGCGATCCCTCTCTCAACTACGCCATGACGAGCATGTATGTGCCAGAACCAGTCATTTCGCTCGCCATAACCCCCAAGGACAAGAAGTCTTCAGATCAGATGGGCAAGGCACTCAACCGCTTTACCAAAGAAGACCCCACGTTCCAGACCTACGTGGATCCAGAATCGAATCAGACCATCATCAAGGGCATGGGCGAACTTCACTTGGAAGTCTATATCGAACGGATGCGACGCGAGTACAAATGCGAGGTAGAGACTGGCATGCCACAGGTGGCGTACCGTGAGACCATCACCCAGCGGGCAGATTTCAACTACACCCACAAGAAGCAAACCGGTGGCTCCGGCCAGTACGGGCGCGTCGCAGGTTACCTCGAGCCCTGTCCTGACCAGCCATACGAATTCGTCAACCTGGTCAAGGGTGGCGCCATTCCTGCTGAGTTTATTCCCTCATGCGATAAGGGCTTTAGGGCTGCAATGCAAAAAGGCAACCTTATCGGATTCCCAATTGTCAATGTTCGCTGTGTCATCAACGATGGCCAGAGTCACCCTGTCGATTCCTCGGATATAGCCTTCCAGCAGGCGGCCATCGGCGCATTCAGAGAAGCCTATGAGAAGTCGAGACCCTGCATTCTAGAGCCCATCATGAAGGTCAACGTGGAAGGGCCATCGGAGTTCCAAGGCAATATCTTCGCGTCGCTCAATCAGAGACGGGGCATCATAACATCCAGCACAGAAGACGGCAGTTTCTGCCGTGTCGAGGCCGAAGTTCCGCTTGCCGAGATGTTCGGCTACTCAACCGTGCTGCGTTCTCTTACCCAGGGAAAGGCAGAATTCACCATGGAACTGGAAAAGTACGGCAAGGTACCCAATTCCATCTCGGAGCAGCTACAAAAAGACTACATCGAGAAGCGGAAGAAAGAAGCTCAGCAAAAATAGTGCACAAAATAGCGTAGCAGAAAAAACGAATCGGTTTGGTTTATTATTTTGCGCTGTGAGGCACAAGAGCGCTATAATGGCGATAGAATTATGACGCGATGCAATATACTGAAGAGCGTAAAGGCACTTCGGTTCAATCCTGTTTAGGTGGGGCGCGAAGAGCGGGCTCTGCCGGAAGGAGAAACAATGCTAAAGGAAGAATTTATTACGAAGAGCCCTGTACGAATCCTGGAAAACTCCATCGAGGGCGGTCTTAAACCTGGAGAGATCGGCGTCGTTGCCAGCAAGAAAGGCATTGGCAAGACTTCGGTGCTCGTTCAGCTCGCCCTGGACAAGCTTATCCGGGGAGAAAAGGTTATCCATATATCATTCAACACTCATACGAGCTATGTTATTTCCTGGTATGAAAATATGTTCAATGAGTTGGCGCGCCGCAAGAATCTGGAGAACATCGACGACGTCAAAGAAGAGCTTGTTCGCAACCGCGTAATCATGAACTTTACCCAGGAAGGCGTCTTAGTGGAGCAAATCTTGCGCTCGGTCAAGGCACTGATTGTGGAAGGCGGATTTGACGCAAAGACGATCATCGTTGACGGGTACGATTTTACCAAGTCTTCAGTGGAACATTTCCAGAAAATCAAGGCGTTTGTTACAGAGATGGGCCTTCAGATCTGGTATTCCTGTACCATGACTGGGGAAGAGCCGCTTGTGGACAAACATAACGTGCCTTTCTGCTTGAGGGAGTTCATCGATCTTATTTCGGTCTTGATCCTGTTGGAACCGATGACCGACTACATCCACTTCAAAGTAGTCAAAGACCACGAGAGGCTCAATCTCCATGAACTTAGCCTTAAACTGGATGCTAAGTCGCTCCTAATAGCGGAGAATTCCACTTCGAACGAATAGCAAACGACTAGCAGCGTTTACAAGTCTAAGCGGCTTGTAATGTTCATCGAATCTGCGAGCTTATGGGGCGGGATACCAGTGGAACCACTGATCTTCCGCCCCATTGATTAGATGATGGCGAACTTCCGCAGTCCGGCCAAAATACTCTCCAAATTCTTCCATTTCAGTGATAAATCCCATGCCCCAGCCCGCCGCAACAAAACGGTCTCCCATCTCCTTAAGCCCTGCATAGAGGACTTTGGCATCCTCAACAGTACCCAGGCGTTTGCCGTAGGGAGGATTCGTAAGCAGGATGCCTTTCCCTTCCCGAAAAGGTTCTATGTCTTCGGCTTTCTTCTGCTCAAAAGTAATCCAATCCTCGACGCCGGCCGCGCGGGCGCACTTTCCTGCGACTGACAGAACAGCGGGGTCGATGTCACTTGCGCGGATATCCACATCGATGTCGCTGCGGATTCTGCTCTCGAAATAGTCGCGGACGTCCTGGACGGGGCGCGCCTGCACGGCCGGCATCTGCTCAAAGGCAAAGCGCCGGTTAAGTCCGGGGGCAAAATCCAGGGCATAGAGCGCGGCTTCAATGGCAATGGTACCTGAGCCGCAAAAAGGATCGAGAAGCGCAAATTTCCTGTTCCAACCCGAAAAAAACAGCAAAGATGCCGCAATAGTCTCTTTAAGCGGAGCAATTCCTCCCTGTGGGCGATATCCTCGCTTGTGAAGCGCCACTCCAGAAGTATCTACGCCAATCAGGCATTCGTTGTCCTCCAGATAGATCCTGACTGACACCTCATTACCAGATGCGGGCATGGTGGCAAGCCGATAGTACTGCATAAGGTGCTCGTACGCGGCCTTCTGTGCCATAGACTGTAGGGTGGTTTGGGCGTTCAGGTTGGAACCGTGCGAACGCACCCTTTCGATCTGCAGCGCCGAATCCTTAAAGCAGCATAGTTCCCACGGAAGCGCTGCTACTCCCTCATAAAATGCGTCAAAATCTGGCGCAGGGAAGCGACCAAGTTCCAATAGGACCCGCTCTGCGGTACGCAACCCGATGTTTGCCCGCGCGATATCGCGGGCAAAATTGCCCTCGTTTATGTCAAAAAACACCTGTCCAGGCTTTCGCTCCACGGGATCTAAATCTAAACGTTCCAGTTCTTGAGATACTATTTTTTCGACCCCTATAGCACAAAGGGCGATACCTCGTATTTTCTTATCAGTAGTGACGGTTGTCATGTAGTCAGTATGAAGGATTCTTGCCGAATATACAAGCCGAACGCAAGGGCAAGCCTTGACAGATTTCGGTGCTTTGGGCTAGTATTCGCCTTGCCTTTTGGGGGTGTAGCTCAGTTGGCTAGAGCGCTTGCATGGCATGCAAGAGGTCAGGGGTTCGATTCCCCTCACCTCCACTATTTGGGTTTGAAGCTGTCTTGATGTAAGCCAGTAACTGCGATTCAGATTTTGCGTCCTTTACAGAATTTTCCAACAAAAATCTTTCTATTTCTTTTCTAAATATATCCCATTGATGGTGTTATGCTAATTCTGGTCACTAAAATAGCTGCGGCCGCGTTGCCAAAAACGATTCCATCAATCGTGTGTATGTGCTCGGTGAGCGCAAGCGCCAAGGCTTCGGTTCCTTTCGGCGTCAGATGGTCGATCATCTTGTAGAATCTGTGTAGAATTCCTGTAGAATTTCCTGCGCAGGGACCGAGTTGAGCATTATCTTGTCGAAGTTCTGTATCGCCAAGTCACCAGATACATCCGTACCCACCGGGGCCGGTCTTGAAGAAGTCGCCTTTTGCGGTCTCCCCTGCAGCCGGTATACGTTTCGCTCGACACATCAAGTCGGTGACGTAGGTGCCCATAACGACAATTCGCGGTCTTTTCTCTTCGTTTTTCTGCATTTCTTTGTCTCCAAGTCTCCATGCCAAGACTTTGCAGAGCTGCATCTCAGGTTCCCCGCATACCCTCAGTCCTCTTTTTTATCCAGTTCGGCCATACGATTCTTTCTTGACATAATCGGCAAGCGCATTTAGGCTTTTTCTATAAGGCAAAAAGTCCCGAGTTGTGGCTTTAATCATGTAATTAATTTCTAGAACATGAGATAATAATCAGGAGGCCTTTTCTATGCCAGATGGAACATTCGTACCGCCCTGCCCTGTCAACGAGCGTGTCTACAATTATGCGCCGGGATCTCCGGAGGCCGAGGCGCTCCACAATGAACTTAAGCGCATGAGCCAAACGGTTGTCGACATACCCATCATCATCGGGGGTAAGGAGATTCGATCTGGCGAGCGGGGCGAGATCCGCGCTCCGCACAACCACAAATTGCTCCTGGCGACCTACTACAAGGCATCGCCAGCGACTGTCACCGCGGCCATCGACGCCGCAGAAAAAGCGCGTAAAGAATGGGCTAACCTGCCTTGGCACGCGAGGGCTTCGGTCTTCCTCAAGGCAGCTGACCTCATCTCGACCAAGTATAGACCACTACTCAATGCTGCAACGATGCTGGGACAAAGCAAGAGTGTGTATCAGGCAGAAATCGACTCGGCCTGCGAACTTGCCGATTTTTTCAGGTTTAATGTGTATTATATGACAGAGATTTACAAGCGCCAGCCAGCGGCAAACGCTGCACAGGTGTGGAACCGTGTGGAATACCGTCCGCTCGAGGGCTTTGTCTATGCGCTCACGCCGTTCAACTTCACGTCGATAAGCGGCAACCTCCCAACCGCGCCCGCCGTCATGGGCAACACGGTTGTGTGGAAGCCTGCGAGTTCTGCCGTTCTATCCAACTACTATGTGATGAAACTGCTGCAAGAAGCGGGCCTGCCCGACGGCGTTATCAACTTTATACCGGGAGATGGCGCGCAGATTGGCCCGACAGTTTTCAACGATCCCCGATTTGCCGGCATGCACTTTACAGGTTCCACGGCTACCTTCAGGTCGATCTGGCTCGAAGTGGCCGAAAACCTGAGCAAGGGCGTTTACAAGAGCTATCCGCGCATGGTGGGCGAGACTGGCGGCAAGGACTTTGTTTTTGCACATCCCAACTGTAATGTTCGGGCCCTGGCGGTTGCGCTGTTCCGCGGCGCCTTCGAGTATCAGGGGCAAAAATGCTCGGCTGCAAGCCGGGCATATATTCCGCGCTCTATCTGGCCCCAGGTAAAGGACCTGATGAATTCCTTTATTGATAGCGCCAAAATGGGCGATCCTGCAGACTTCTCTGTTTTTATGGGCGCCGTGATTGACCAGAAGGCCTTCAAGAATATCGCCTCCTATATCGACTACGCCAAGGCCCGTCCCGAGGAATACACGATTGTCAAAGGTGGCACTTACGACGACTCAACAGGGTATTTCATTCACCCAACGATAATTGAAACGACGAATCCGCGCGGGCGCCTCATGGAGGAAGAGATCTTCGGCCCTGTTCTGTCCGTGTACGTTTACGACGACGCCCAAGTCCAGGAGGCCCTGCGGCTTGTCGATACCACAAGCCCCTTCGGCCTCACCGGCGCCATCTTCGCCAACGACCGCCGCGACATCCAAATGATGGAGGACTCCCTGCGTGACTGCGTGGGCAATTTCTACATCAACGACAAACCGACAGGTGCGGTCGTTGGCCAGCAGCCTTTTGGCGGCGCCCGCGCGTCCGGAACCAACGACAAAGCTGGCACCGAGCTCAACTTGTACCGTTGGGTGTCGGAACGCGCTATCAAGGAAAGCTTTATTCCAGCGGAGAATTGGGATTATCCGCATATGCACTAATGGGCCCAAGCGGGAGAACTATGCCCTAAATTGACAACACAGTGTGTAGATTCTATATTAGTTTTAGAAGTAGTTTGCAAGTTGAGGCTGCATAGCAGCCTCTCATGTATAATTTGTCGCTACAGGTCAGAAGAATATGGAATCGATTGGGGACAAATACTCGCCGCTGATATCGCAGATGATGTCCTGTATCAAGGAACAGGAGTTGATTACTGACAGCAATGTGTACCAGCCAGGGAACGCAGCATTGCTGCCAGCAATAGACACGGTGCTTAAGGACTACCTTCTGCCGCATTCAGACATTAATGGCTTTGAAAACCTCGTCGACCTTTACAATGCCGCGCAGACCGGTGAGCCGTGCCTGCTCCTGCTGGAGCACTATTCCAACTTTGATCTTCCCGCATTTCACTATCTGTTACGGCAAAAGGGCCCTCAAGGCAAGGCTATTGCGGATGAGCTCGTTTCAATAGCAGGAGTAAAGCTTAATGAGTCGTCGCCAATAGTAAATGCTTTTGCACAGGCCTACACGAGGATTGTTATCTATCCCAGCCGTTCCCTCGAGATAATAAGAGAGAACTACAAGGAGCCCACGAAGCTCTACCACGAGGTTATGCGCAGCCATAGTATTAACCGCGCTGCAATGAAATGTCTCAATTCGATCAAGACCAGTGGAAAAATCGTGCTCGTATTTCCTGCTGGTACCCGGTATCGCCCATGGGAACCTTCTACCAAGAGAGGCGTTCGGGAAATTGCTTCGTACATGAAGTCGTTTTCCAAGTTTTGTCTTGCGGCTATCAATGGCAATATCTTGAGGATCAATCCTTCCGGAGAGATGGAAGAAGATATGTTGAGCAAGGATATCTTGCTCTATACTGTTGGCCCAATGCGGGACTGCGACGAATATCGGGCACAGGTCAAAGAAGAAAGTCATGCTTCGGGCGAAGACAAGAAGCAGATACTCGTCGATCATCTTATGCAAGAGCTCGAAGAGATGCATAACAAGGCTGAAACCCAAAGAGAAATACTGTTAAAGAGTTTGCCACAATCTTGACGTGCCGAACTGCGCCGTGGCGCAATGGCACGCGTCATTGACTGTTTACCTTTTCGGAATGTTGAAGCATGTCCGTTGAGCTATCTGCGCTTGTCTACCAATCGTTTAGCTGGATTTATACCAAATCGTGCCACAAAATATCCCCACGCCCACGCAAAGCCAGCCAAATGCGTGAAATGCGCTACTGACTGCTGAAAGCTGAATATCTGTGACAAAAGCTCTATTGCAGTGTAGCCTAAAACCATAACGTTCGCGCGCAAGGGTATGATTCCCCATAAAAGTACGCGTGCATCCGGGTTTATGACCGCAAAGGCCAACATGACAGCAAAAAGGGCACCTGAGGCGCCTAGCAGGTAGGTGTTCCAGGCACCGGTAAGCACAAAAATACCATAGGAAGTTATGCCTGCCATAGTCCCCGTAAACAAGTAATAGAGCAAGAACTCTTTGCTTCCCATACTTCGTTCTACAATCGTTCCAAACATGAAAAGACCGAACATATTGACGAAGAGATGTGTAAAGCCTTCGTGCGCAAACATGTAGGTTACAAATTGCCAAACGTAGCCATGGTCTACGGCTATTGGATTCAATGCCAAATAGGCTGTGAGCATGGGTATACGAATGCTAATGAGCCATACCAGGACATTGATGCCTATGAGGTAGAGGGTCACATTGAAATATGCATATCGAAATGGACGTCTTATCAGAGATTTTGCAGACATGCTAGAAAAATACACATTTTATGATTCCGTGAATAGAGGCAAATCTGAAAAGGTGTTTTGCCATTACTATCGGGTACTATCAGGTACTATCGGAGCGACTAGGGCAAAACCCAGAGAAAAGACCTACGACTAGCGAAAATGACTTAGGTTTCGTGAACAGATGGATCAGCGTGGACTTGCGAATGCTTTTGAATCATGGCACCCACTTCCTTGAGAGTAAAAGGCTTTGCAAGCAAATCGTCCATGCCCGCCTCGAGGCAACGTTGCAGCTCTTGATCTCCAAGTCGTGCGCTCATACCGATGATTTTGGACTGTGCACTCAAAGACTCAGAACGGATTTTTTGTGTGGTCTTATAACCGTCTTGTCCAGGCATGAAACAATCCATGAAGATGAGCGTGTAGCTCTTTGTTTTGCACAGCTCACAGGCCTGATCTCCCGAAGTGGCAAGATCCAGATCATAACCAAACGAGCGGATCATATGATCCATTATGTCGCGGTTTGCTTCACTGTCGTCCACAACGAGGACGGAAAGCTGCTTCTGCATCGGTTGAACTTCTTGAATTCTCTCTTTGACACGTCTTCCACGTGAGCTTTTGGGGAAAGATGTTTGCTGCTCAACTTCTTCGTCCATCGGGAAAAGTGTTTCTTGCTTTGTAATTTCTTGCTTTGTAACTCGTTCCTGTGGCTTTCCTAAGGCGATACGAGAGTCCCGTGAGGGCTCCTGAGGAGTCTGTAGCTCCACGGGTGGTTCCGGTGGCACAGAGCTTACTGGCGATGTCTTCGGTTGTGCTTCCGCCTCCGGTTGTGCTCCCACCTTTGGTTGTGCTTCCTGAGTTACGTCAACCTTAGGTTCCTCTATTTTTGCAACTTCCAATGGCCGCACAACTACCGTTGGCTCCGTTTTTTTCTTTAGTTGAGAAGCGAAATTATTCTCTACAGGGGCCTCAGGCATGAATACCTCACCACGAATATCAGGGCCCTTAAACTCTGTAACATCCGATGAATCCAACATCGAGTCTTTGACAGCAGTGTTTGGGTTCAGTCCTGCCTCTTGTAGTTTACTTCCACGACTGCTTGCAGTATCAGATGGCGCATGCTCATCGTGTTCCCTGGCCTGGGTGGGGGCGGCCTTACCAACAAGCTGAACTATTTCTTCGATCCGGTCCATGCTGGTTCCCTCTATCGGCTTAGCAGAGGCCTTTAGGAGAGCGCCCTGTCGCCGCTCGTTCTCGGACAGCTTCAGAAAAAGCAAAACCGAAGCAAGAAGTCCTGCTACGAGAAGTATAAGCGACAAGGGATCAAAAGCTGACCAGCCACTTTGTGGCTTTACAAGTACTTGCCACACCGAACCACCTTGAACTGGAACATCCTGGACAAGAGCGTTGCTAAGCGCCGCCTTGATGTCGTTGGAACCGCTAAAGTCATCTTGCTTGCGTGAAATTCCAAACAGAACACCAGGGAAGGCATCGTCCAAGTCCAAGGATTTGTACCATTTCTCATAGTCTACCGTGAGACTAGTGAAGCCCCATAAAGTTCCACCAACATAAACAGGATAACGAACGAAAAAAATGCGTCCACTGTTGTCCACAGACTCGTATGGGCCAGAAATTACAGGCGCCTTTGTCTGTGCAGCCAAAGTAAGAACGTAACTTCTGTCAGGATTGGAAAGCAGATCGTGCCCAACCACGGAATCGTCTTCCGGAAAATGGTACTTGATGATCGCGTTGGGAGCAGTACTTACTCCTGTCACAAATGGAGCATCCTGCAATATTCGCATCGAGATGTTCGCCACTTGATCCTTGCTCAAAGCGCCGTTCTTGGATAGAGCATCGCTCAAGCTTTGTCCCTCAGCCACAAGAAACGCAAGAGACTTCTCTATATCCCTTGACGCCGCAACGCCTATGCTTCGACAAAGTTTCTGTTCAGTTGTTCTAATGTGATTGGTATGAATAAAAAAAGAGGTCAAGACGATTGCGGCCAGCAGAAGGGGTAGTAAGAGTGCAGGCCCTGCAACTGCGTTCCTTCTTCGAGCTTGCCCAACATTCTCAGAAAAGCTTTTCTGTTCCATTTTTCGCACTTTACTCTAGAATGAAGGAACGTAATCGTCAACCGAAAAAAGAGGCGCCGGGCGGAATTGAACCGCCGCATAAAGGTTTTGCAGACCTCTCCCTTACCACTTGGGTACGGCGCCAAAGTGCCGAAAATATACCCTACTTTGCTTCCGAATGTAAAGACCAAAGCCCAAAAGATCTGGCAAAATGCAATAAAAAAGGCTCGGCAAACTTTGCGCTGCCAAGCCTTTATCTACCTACAGAAGCTCTAAGATGCTTTTAAAAAACCATAAAGTTGCCAGCCTCTGATGGCTTTCGTTATAACGCTTAAGCCTTGACTACAGGCTGATTTGCCTGTGAGCCAGACTTGGCAAATTTGGCCTTTTCCCGTTTTTCCTTGTGGTTTTCCCACCAAAGGACAAAGGCACTCGCGATATAGACTGTCGAATACGTGCCCGAAATCATGCCGACCAACAGGGCAAGAGCAAAGTCACGATTGCTGCCGGACATAAAGACTATCAGAGAAAACACTGTAAGCAAGGTGGCAAAGGTAGTAATAATGGTTCGTCCCAGCGTAATCGTGAGTGACTCATTCAATACGTCCTCGAACTTTTCGTTGGGCCTCAACTTGCGCTCCTCACGTACACGGTCAAACTGCACGATCGTATCATTGATGGAGTAGCCCAAGATTGTCAGGATTGCAGCAATACTCTGCGTATTAAACTCCATCCTGGACCACACAATGAACGCCACCATGATAAGGGCATCATGAACAATCGCAAGTACGGCTCCAATCGCATATTCAATCTTGAATCGAATCATGGAATAGATCAAAATCAGGGCAAGTGTACCCAGAATAAGCCAGAACACCTTACGAGTCAGCGATTCTGAATAGCGGGCACCAACAACGTCTGTCTTAAGAACGACAACGCGGTCAGCACCAAATTTGGCTTCCAGTCCTGCCTTAACCTTGGCTCTCGCATTTGCAGCAAAATTAGGATCGGTCCCTTCGTCCTGTACACGCACCAGGAAACGTTGTTGAGAAGCAGGCTGCAAAGTTTGCACTCCAATGTCGCCAAGGCTGGAAAGCGCCTGTCGCACCTGCTCTATATCGGCAAACTGTTCACTTGCATCTTTTGGCGCGCGGTGAATCACGAGGCCGGCGCTACTGAGGAAGGTGTTGCCTTCATAAGTGGGCACAAGCAAAGTGGCAGGCAAGGAATCCGAACCTGGCTCGACAGAAACCGAGATTCCCTTGACACCAGCCAAAGCCTTTGCTACATCGCCGATCGTCGGGTAGGTCTTGAAATCCAAGACCAGGGTCTTCTCATCGCTTTCCGCACCCGACAAAACCAAGGTAAGCGCAGTGTCCGATATGCGGACTTCCGCATTACCTTTGTCAGTGTACGTAGCACTCATTGCCGGCAATGCCAGCTGCACCGTTTGATTGATGCCGGCCTGAAAATCCACGCCCAGATTGAAGCCCTTTGTAAAGTAGCCATACAAGCCGAACAGAATAAGTGCGCTGGAGATAATCACTGCAGGAACAAAAAAGCGGCTAAATTTTATGACGCGTTTCATTTATTTGATCCCCCAGCCAATAGAGACGTGCTTCATGTGGAGCACATCCGTCTCGAAATCGAAAATCAGCCTCGAAACAAAGAGCGAGGTGAAAAGGCTCGTTATATTGCCTATAGCCAAGGACATCGCAAAGCCCTGAACCGTTCCCGAACCGAGTTGTGCAAGGAACACGGCGGCGATTATCGTCGTAATGTTCGAATCCATGATCGCCCAGAATGCTTTATGGAAGCCAGCCTCAATGGAAGCCTTTCTGGACTTTCCAGCACGAAGCTCCTCTTTGATGCGCTCGAAAATAACGACGTTGGCATCAACCGCCATCCCAATCGTCAGCACAAAGCCTGCAATGGACGGAAGAGAAAGCGTGAGCTTAAAGGCGGAAAGTACTGCGAGCATAATGTAAAGGTTGATAATTTGGGCGATCGTCGCATTGACACCTGCACCTTTGTAATAGGCGAACATGAAGAGAAACACCGCCAAGAGTCCAATGACAATGGCCTTTTCTCCCTGTTGGATTGCATCCTCTCCCAAAGAAGCGCCAATCGCTTGCTGATTGACGACGAAAAGTGTCACCGGGAGTGCTGCCGTCCTAAGCAGCGTGGCGAGCGACTGGGCTTCGTCTGCACTGAATCCGGAAATCCTTACTGACTCGCGGATCGGTTCCTGAATGACTGCGTAGGACTTGATCCTGTCGTCCAAAACGACAGCCAAGGTCTTGCCGACGTTTTTGGAGGTCAAATCGTAGAAGATTTCACCACCCGCTTTGTCCAGGACAAAGTTCGTCTCCGGTTTGCCGGTGATCGAGTCGACAGACACTGTCGCGCTCTGGATGTGACTGCCATCCAGGCCTGGGGTGCTCTCCAGCACCATGTACTCGCCAGTAAACTCATCAAGGCCATAACTATCTTTGGTGTAGACTTTTCGAATTATCTTGCCTTCTGGCACGATACCAGCTTGGGCAACTGTCATTGTTTTTTCATCCACGCCAAGTGGGTTCTGCGTTAAATACTGTTTCAGAGCCGTTGTGGCATCCGTATCGACAATATAAAACGCAAGATTGCCCTTGCCCATTATTATAGAGTTGATCCTGTCGGGATCCGCAGTGCCAGGAATTTCCACGTAGATCTGGTCAGCACCCTGGCGCCGTATGACAGGCTCGCTCAAACCAAACTGGTCGATACGGTTATTCAACGTTTCAAGCGCGCGATTCATGGCATCTTCGCGTTCTGCTGCGCTGAGCTCGTGCCCTACACGCTTTGCAGTATCCTGGAAATCAGCCTGAATGACGACCGACATGCCGCCTGCCAAATCCAGACCGAGTTGCAGGGCACGACTGTGAACGCTTTTTAGACCGAGCATCTTTTCCCTGTACTTGGCCTCTATTGCGTCAAAGATAGCCTTCTCATTCTGATAGGCTGCCAGAATACTCTCGGCGTTCCACGCCTTGGGCAATGGACGACCTGAATCCTTGTAGGCCTTTTTGGCCAACTGGATCTCAAGGGGATATTCCTTGGAAAGATCTGTTGTATCCCCAGCTGAAGCTTTGGCTTTCAGATCTCCAACTACGGAATACGCCATGCGCCGTGAGTACTCACGAATTTGCTCCCTGGATCCAACCGCAATAGCCTGGTCCTCTTTCGGGGTCCAAAAATACCATTGCAGCGATGGATACAGGAAAGCAAAACAGATTGCCAGTACCGCAATAACGATGATCAGGCGACGAGTCTTACTCATTCCGGTAACTCCAAAGTATAAAAATCACACATTAGATTCCGCACTTACGATTCAGCAAACTCAACAAACAAAACTACATCACAATAAAACGCATTGAGTACGCAAAAAACTCGAGCTGTAAAGGCTGTAAGACGAAAACCCCTATTTCTTTTTCCCGTTCTCGGGCTTGTCTTCGGCCTTCTTGCTTTCGGGCTTGTCTTCAGCCTTGGAATCGGCGGAGGTTTCTGATTTTTCTACTTCGCTCTTTTCTTCAGCCTTTGGTGTGACGGCAGAAACGGCGGACTTGGAAAACTCCAAGAACACATCATTGTCGACCTTTACTACGACAGTCTGCTCTTTTACTGTCTGAATCACACCATGAATACCACCGATTGTGACCACTTTGTCGCCCTTTTTCATCTGATTGATCATCTTCTGGGCTTCTTTCTGCTTCTTGTTCTGAGGACGAATAATGAGGAAGTAGAAGACGACAAAAACAAGGCCAAAGGTGACAATTGTGGATATCATCTGCCCTGTGGAATTCGTGCTGCCCGTGGTGGCAGGGGCCGTCTGAAGAAGAACCAGGTTCTGCAAGATTGCATTCATACGCTATCCTTTAAGGAAATATCGCGAAACGCTAGCATGGAACAAGGCGACACGTCAAGTTAAGCTCGAATCGGCCAGACTCGATATTGCCGGCCCTTATGCGGTAATTACCGTCCCTGCCTTGCCTTCTACTGCCAAAGTGGCGTTTTCCATACTGGTAATAATCACCTTGGCTCCACCGCGACGTATAAAGTCGCATGCAGCTTCGATTTTTGGGCCCATCGAACCCTTGGGGAACTGACCCTCGGCCATGTACTTTTCGCATTCTGCCACAGTCATGTGATCGAAGAATTTTTGATCAGGCTTTCTGTAGTTGATGGCCACTTTGTCAACACCGGTGAGGATAATGAGCTCATCGGCACCAATAAGACTGGCAAGCAGCGCCGAAGCCCGATCTTTATCTATAACCGCGTCCACCCCGGTGAGCGTGCCATCAGCATCCCGTTTGACAGGCACTCCACCCCCACCCACCGCCACGACAACCTTGCCGTCGTCAATAAGGTCTTTGATCGTTACTTTTTCTACAACATCGAGCGGAATGGGACTGGGGACTACACGCCTAAAGCCTCGCCCTGGGTCTTCTTTTATAACCCACCCTCTCTGACGAAGGGCATCAACTTGCTCAGCCCGATAAAATGGTCCAACATATTTGGTGGGATTGAGCATTGAAGGATCGGCAGGGTCTACTTCAACCTGAGTAACAATGGTGACGACCTCTTTTCTTACGCCTTCTTTGACGAGTGCATTGTTCAGGCACTGAGCAATCATATAGCCCATAGAACCTTGTGTGTCAGCAACAATGACGTTGAGGGGCGAAGGAGGAACCTGTGCAGAAGCAGCTTCGTTCTGAATGAGGTGAACCCCCACCTGAGGCCCATTGCCGTGGGTCAGAACGACCTTGTGACCCTCGGCGATCATGCCGACGATGGCAGAAAGGCTCTTGCGCGTATTGGCGAACTGTTGCTCGATGGTACCATCGGTACCTTCTTCGATGATGGCATTGCCTCCGAGCGCCACCACAATGGTTTTTTGATTCATAGGTTATCTTCCTTTCGCGATCTTCAACAGCGTGCGTGCCCCGGATATGGAACCCATAGTGGACCCATGTGGAAGCCACAACCGCCGAAGAACCGCCCTGTGGGTCGCACTTGCGCGACTCACGCGCTGTCGTTGTATGCGATCCTCAAATCGCAAAGCGCTAGTATACCATTATTTGAAGAAGCCGCAAGCGGGAATAGCACAG
>JBDKTP010000149.1:0-2617 GCA_039680115.1 Rectinema sp. | reverse complement strand
GTCCCGATTTTTACCTCGTGCGTCGCATTCAAGGCCATGTCTATGGCGTCCAGGTTTTTCTGGACGATGTCTGCGCCTTTTCGATGATAGGTCTTTTCCGTGTATTTCTTTATGTAGGCAATGGCTTCGTCGCTCGGCAGCACGCCGGAGATTTTGAAGAACGCGGTCTGCATGATCGTGTTGATTCTGCCGCCCATGCCGGCTTTTTCGGCAATATCGACACCGTCGATGACGTAGAACTTAAGTTTTTTGTCTATGATTTCCTGCTGGACCTCTTGCGGAAGCTCATCCCAAACCTTGTCTGCAGGGTACGGGCTGTTCAAAAGGAAGGTGCCACCATCTTTGGCGTTCTTGAGCATGTCGATCTTTTCCAGGAACGAGAACTTGTGGCATGCAATAAAGTCAGCCTTGGTAACGAGATAAGGCTTGCGAACCTGCTTTGGTCCAAAGCGCAGGTGGCTTATCGTGTAAGTGCCGGCCTTCTTGGAATCGTATTCGAAATACCCTTGTGCCCAGTTGCTCGTCTCGTCGCCGATGATTTTGATCGAGTTCTTGTTGGCGCCGACCGTGCCGTCTGAACCAAGGCCATAGAAGAGGCATTCCACCACGCCTTCTGAAGAAATGTGGAAGTTCGGGTCAAAGTCGATGCTGGTAAAGGCCACATCGTCCTTGATGCCGACGGTGAAATGATTCTTGGAATCTGCAGCTGCGAGGTTGTCAAACACGCCTTTAGCCATGGCGGGGGTAAACTCGTACGAGCCAAGTCCATACCTGCCACCGATAACCTTTGGCCATGTCTTGAAGGGCGCCTTGCCGGAGCCCATGGCCTCACCAATAGCGGTGCGTACGTCTTCGTAAAGCGGCTCGCCGATTGCGCCGGGCTCTTTCGTTCTGTCCAGAACCGCGATGGACTGGACTGTGGCTGGCAACGCCGCGATGAAGCTGTCCACCGCAAAGGGCCTAAACAGATGCACTTTGAGCACGCCGACTTTCTCGCCGTGAGCGTTGAGGTAGTTGACGACTTCTTCGACCGTGTCTCCACCTGAGCCAATAATCACCACGACGCGCTCGGCATCCGGGGCGCCAACGTAATCGAAGAGCTTGTAGCTGCGCCCTGTGAGTGCGGCAAACTCTGCCATGGTCTCTTCCACGATCTTGGGTGTGACAGCGTAGAACTTGTTTGTGGCTTCGCGTCCCTGGAAGTAGACGTCCGGGTTCTGGCTTGTGCCGCGGATAGAAGGATTCTCCGGAGTAAGTCCACGTGCCCGATGTGCGCGCACGAGATCCTCAGGGATCATCTTTTTCATTATTTCATAAGGAATTTCTTCGATTTTCTGTACTTCGTGCGATGTCCTGAACCCATCGAAGAAATGGATGAAAGGAACACGGGTTTTGAGCGTCGCCGCGTGGGCAATGAGCGCCATATCCATCACTTCCTGCACGTTGTTGGACGCAAGCATGGCCCAACCGGTCTGCCGGGCAGCCATGACATCCTGGTGGTCACCGAAGATGGAGAGCGCTTGAGCTGCGACCGCTCGAGCCGCGATGTGGAAGACCGTGGAAGTTGCCTCGCCGGCTATTTTGTACATATTTGGAATCATGAGAAGTAAGCCTTGAGAGGCCGTAAAGGTAGTGGAGAGTGCGCCCGCCGTAAGTGCGCCGTGCACTGCACCGGCCGCTCCTGCTTCGGACTGCATCTCGACGACTTTAGGGACAGTGCCCCAAAGGTTTTTTCTACCCATTGCGGAGAATTCGTCTGCGGACTCTCCCATGGGCGAAGAAGGCGTGATGGGATAGATCGCGATAACTTCTGAGCAGGCATGCGCTACATACGCCGCTGCCGCGTTTCCGTCGATCATGACCATGTTCTTGGTATCTGCCATCGCAAATTCCTTTGATTGAAGATGGGGATTCTTAGGCTTTGGCCAGCAGAAAAAACCTATTGAGCACAAAATATGAGGTAATAGAATGAAATGTAGTACGACTCAAAAGATGATCGGCCGACAAAAGCTTCTTTAGGATACCCCCTATTTCGAAATATATCAATATATCCGGTTCGATATTATACTCAGGTATATGAAACTCCTTGTATTGGCTGGCGGTATTGGCTCTCGTTTTGGCGCTACAAAGCAACTTATTCCTGTCGGTTTGGCGGGCGAAACCTTATTGGAATACAACGTATATGACGCGCTCAAGGCAGGATTTGATAGTCTTGTTTTCTTGATAAGAAAAGAAATTGAAAGTGAATTTGCCTCGCAGGTCTTAGCTCGGCTTCCAGAGCAAGTGCCCGTGCAGTTGGCCTACCAGGACCTCTTGTCGCAAGTGCCGGAACCTTTTTACGAGGACATAGCTTCCTGGTTGCAAGACCGGGGACACAAGAATGGCAGCGACGCCGCTACGAGCGTGCGAAGCAAGCCCTGGGGCACAGGGCATGCTTTACTGTGTGCCATGAGTGCTTTTGCAGGCGCTGGCATAGACCCTGGCAAGGAACCCCGCGAAGAACCCTTTGCGGTGGTAAACGCCGATGATTTATATGGGCCGAGCGCCTTTGCCGTAGTATACGATTTCCTGGCCTACACGAGCAGTTTAGAAGGCGCTGCCAAGGAAAAACAGCAAG
>JBDKTP010000148.1:0-4328 GCA_039680115.1 Rectinema sp. | reverse complement strand
CTTGTTGAACATCTTTTCTATACAACTGAGGGGATCTTTGGAACGCCAATCGGGGTGTCCAGCACTTTCATATTCTTGTTTATTCTGTTTGGCGCTTTTTTGGACCGAACAGGACTCGAGCAATTCTTTATCGATATTTCGAATGCAATAGCCGGATGGGCTTCCGGCGGCCCTGCCAAAGTTGCTGTCATAGCAAGTGCCCTGGAAGGCACGGTTTCAGGTTCTTCAGTCGGCAATGTTGTCGGATCTGGAAGCTTTACGATACCGATGATGAAGAAGCTGGGCTATTCGCCTGAGTTTGCTGCTGCCGTTGAGGCCACTGCTTCCACTGGGGGGCAGATAATGCCGCCAATAATGGGTGCCGCCGCCTTCCTCATGGCTGAGTTTACCAACATTCCCTATGGCCGAATCGCATTGGGTGCCATTATTCCAGCCCTACTGTACTTCTTTGCCGTTTTTGCACAGGTCCATTTTGAAGCCAAAAAGCTAGGCCTAAAAGGGATGAAGCGAGAAGAATTGCCCAAGACCAAGGATCTGATCCTCCATAAAGGCTACCTGATGATCCCCTTGCTTGCGATTATCTTCCTCCTGACATCCGGAGCCACGCCCATGAAGGCAGCTATGTGGGCCATAATAATCTCAGTAGCCATAGCGCTTCTCACTTCCATTGTGCAAATGATTCGCAAGCAGAAACCAGATTTCACGGTAAAAGATATCTTCGATGCCCTGGAACAGGGCGCACGGGGCGCACTGGGTGTAATAGCGGCATGTGCATGCGCCGGCATCATAACCGGCGTCGTGACAAAGACCGGCCTTGGGCTCAAACTTGGTGAGATCCTGGTTGGAGCTGCACACGGCAATCTTCTGCTTACCATGTTCTTTACCATGATTACCTCCCTGATCCTCGGAATGGGCGTGCCTACTACGGCCAACTATGTCATAACCTCTACCATCGCCGCCCCGGCAATCATCATGGTGCTGAATCACACGGCAGGGTACCCGTTCCCTCCCAATTCGGAAGCAGTAATTCTGTCCGCGAATATGTTTGCTTTTTACTTTGGTGTTTTGGCTGATATCACACCGCCAGTGGCGTTGGCTGCTTTTGCAGGTTCAGCCATCGCAAAATCCAACCCAATGAAGACTGGTTTGCAGGCAACTAAGCTTGGAATTGCAGCGTTTATTATCCCATTTATCTTCGTTCTCAACCCAGAGATGTTGTTGTTTGGTGTGGCGGAAAGGCCATTCACGATGGTTTGGATGATTATTTCGTCCATTATCGGAATTGTTGGACTAGCCACAGGGGTTGAGGGTTATTTCCTTACCAAATTGAAATGGTACGAACGCATTCTTGCAATAGCCGGCGGCATTGGCCTCGTAGATCCTGGGCTCGCAACCGACCTTATTGGCGGCATTTTGCTCGTAATTGCGGTGGTCATTCAAGTTTCCAGAAAGAGGAATGAAAGGGCCCTGGAGGGTGCAGGGAAAAATCCGGCTAGATAGAAACAAGCAGAGAATCAACTAAGCATCGATAAAAAAGGCTGCCCAGAGAGAATCCGGGCAGCCTTTTTTATTGATAGCGAGGGAGGGGATTGAACCCACGACCCAGCGGATATGAGCCGCTTGCTCTGCCAACTGAGCTACCTCGCCAAGAGCTTCAACTTTATAACCGTAGAAATATGCCTTAGTCAATACCTGCGGGCTTCATGACTGCCGGTCTTCTGACCGCCGGCACTTTGGCTTTACACAGCCGCTTTGGCCCTATATACTCTTTGGACGAACAAGGACACCGCAAGGTGACAGATTGAATGGAGAACAAATGTCGTCAACCGACTGGCAAGACGAAAAAGAACAAGAAGTTTTTGAAGGTACCTTAAGGGGGCTGGAGGCGCGTAAGCGCAAAGACCTCAATTTTACCCTACAGACTGCACAGGCAGAACTTAACCATTTCTATATACAGGAAGGGAATAATTGGCTTGGTCGAGGCGAGTTAGGTGATATTGTGATTTCTGCTACTATAGCAGCCTATGAACATTTCATTTCAGAATGGCGAAGCCAATCCGAATCCGCACCCAACGGTCCAAAACAGGAGAGCCCCAATGGCAGTGGAAATCCGTCGCGTTGAAACAAACTCGCAGCTTAAGGCTTTTGTGAGATTTGCGTCCGACCTCTATAAAGACAACCCCTATTATGTTCCGGCTTTGGTTCTTGACGATCTAAACACGCTGCGCCGGGATAAGAATCCTGCGTTTGAGTTCTGCGAGGCCGAGTATTGGACAGCCTGGCAAGACGGCAAAATGGTTGGACGTATCGCGGGTATTATAAATCCTCGTTATATCGAAAAATGGGGACACAAGTACGCTCGTTTCGGGTGGATAGATTTTATAGAAGATTTTGAAGTCGCCAAGGCGCTCATAGAAACCGTGGAAACGTGGGCAAGGTCCAAGAGTATGGAAGGTGTTCATGGCCCAATGGGTTTTACAGATCTTGACCGCGAAGGCATGTTGGTGGAAGGGTTTTCCGAGGTAGCCACCATGGCGACCATCTATAATCACCCCTACTACCCGGAGTACATGGAGCGCTTAGGTTACGCCAAAGACGTAGACTGGATTGAATTCCAAATCAGAACACCCAAAGAGATTCCAGAGAAAGTCTTACGTGTCAACGAACTCATTTCGCGCAGAACTGGCTATCGAATCTACGACTGGAAAGACAAGAAAGAGATGAAGGAGCGATTCGGCAGGCAAGTGTTTGAACTGGTAGACGAGGCCTACGCCGACCTTTACGGTACGACCCCGCTTTCCGAGCGGCAAGTGCAATTCTATATTGATAATTATCTTGGTTGGATAGATCGCAGATTTACCAAGGTCTTGGTTGACAAGGAAGACAAACTTGCAGGCTTTGCCATTTCCATGCCATCGCTCTCCCAGGCGCTCATAAAAAACCGAGGCGAGCTTTTTCCCTTTGGATTTGTATCACTTCTCAGGGCGCTTAAGAATCCCAATACCATCGATATGTTGCTCGTTGCTGTAAGAAAAGAGTGCGTGGCCACAGGCGTCCTTGCCTTACTTATGAATGCGCTCAGCAAAAGCGCTATAGAAAGCGGCGTGGAGTATGCGGAGAGCAATCCGGAATTGGAAACTAATACTGCCGTCCATGGCATTTGGAAGGATTATCCAAAACGGCAGCACAAGCGTAGGCGCGTTTACTTAAAGGCCCTCTAAAAGATTCTCCAGAGGAAGGTTTTTGCGCGTTTTTAATGGCGATAGCTGCTGTCTATGGTTGTGGCCCGATTTCCGGTTCCCGAATGTAAAGCGGTATTGCATCTTCGGGGGCTGACCCAAAACGTCGAAACTGCTGCAATGCAAGGGTTGCAAAGCAACTGTATCGTACCTCCGGGTTGGAGACCCTAAGTTCTGCATTGCAGCCCTGTGCACGTAGTGCTTCCACGATCGCAGTAGCTTGCCCTGTGAAAAGCACGCGCTTGCAAGGCTGGTTTTTTCCGAGAATCAGTGCAACAAGTTTTTCCGGTTCAATATCCAGGAACTCCGATTCCCGGGCCCCTTTCCAATAGAGTGCCGCATAGACTCGTTTCTTCCGGGCATCGATGACAGGCACCACCAGAGACTCGGAGTTGACAAATTCTGCGGCCAGCGTGTCAAGCGTAGGTAAGCAAACCCATGGTGTGGACCGTGCCAAAGCAAGCCCTTTGGCTGTTGCCATGCCGATGCGCAAGCCCATAAAGGATCCTGGTCCGCTCGTACACGCCACGAGATCGATGTCCTCAATTTCGAGTTCCGCCTTTGCCAGACAGGCTTCGATCAATGGAAGAAGAATCTCGCTGTGTTTTACCGCTTCCCGGGACTCTGCGCAAAAAATCTGGCTTGGACACGGATAATCATTGCGCGATCCGAGCTCGGGTTGTTGGTTCGGTCCTTCAACCGACACTTCAAAAGAACGTGCGACTCCGACCGAAAGTAGATCCATAGAAGTGTCAAACATCAGGATGTTCATTACAGCAACTCCTCCAACCAGTTTCCCTCGATCCAGAATTCGCGACTGTCATCTGCGAGCATTCTTATAGTGACAAAAGCGGTGCACTCACTTTCGATTTCCGGTAGACGTTCGATCCATTCTATCACACAGAGACTGTTTGGAGCGCCAAGGAGCTCGAGCCCCCCGATCGCCTGGAAATCAGAAAACCCTCCCAATCTGTAAGCATCGATATGATAAAAAGTAAGCCGGCCCCGGTATTCTGCCACAATGGTGTAGGTGGGGGAGGTTATCTCCTCCTCTATGCCCAGCCCTTTCCCTATTCCTTTACAAAGTGT
>JBDKTP010000147.1:0-13067 GCA_039680115.1 Rectinema sp. | reverse complement strand
TATCCCAGATCTTTGAGCTTTGCTTGGGTCTTGGACCAATCGCCTTGTGAAGCAACAATAACCGCCCAACGGAGCTCCCCTTCTTTAGTCTTTTGCTCATCGATACTTACTTGGAAGCCTTTCTTCTGCAGGACGGCAACAAGGGCTTGCGCGTTCTCTTTCTTGGAAAAAAAGCCCACCTGAAGTTGCATAGTATCTGTTTGTTTCTCCTCATTCTGCTTGGCGTCCGCACTGGCTAAGTCGTTTGCGCTCTTGGCGGTCGCAAGGCTGCGCTCGGCAACAGGGGTGTTCGTTCCGGACCCATACAGGCCAGCCAGGAGGAGGTTGCCAGGCAGAAGCATACACTTCTGCTTTATGAGCGCTGATTCTAACGAATTCGGGTACTCCGTTCCGAGGCGACTTTCAAGCGCCTTGGGCTCAAAACCTTTAGTTGGCGCCTTAAACGACGCAAAATCCGAGGAATTAGCAATCGACCAAAGCAGAAACAGCGATTCCGCACCACTTACGGCTTGAACATTCGATTTCGCCTGGCCTTTGTCCTGCGTGCTTGCAACATCTTTGACAGCCAAGAAAGCCTTTTCGGGCTCTTCCTCGAAAAGATAGATCCACGCTTGCACGATTTTCTCTTGAACAATTATATCCGACACCGTGGAGCCAACGCCCGTTTTGTCTTTTCCTGCTATCAAAACATCGAGTTTCTGTAGGGTAATAGCTGCCTTATCTGGTTTGCCACAGGCAAGCCAACAGCGTGCAGCCTTGATAAGAGCGTCTGGATTGGACGAAGCAAGGGAGTAAAAACTGGCGGCGTTCTCCCACTGACCTGCAAGCGAAGCAAGCGCCGCTGCAGTGATGCCCAACTCTGCCCGCCTTGCGGCTGAAGCTTTGGGGATAAATTCGCTGTAGAGGGCGATTGCTTCCTTGAGTGGCAGGCTGAGGGCGTAGGTATCAAGCCAAACAGGCAGGGCATCCGTTCCGACGACTTTGGAAACCGCCTCGCGCGCTTGGGCATACGTCACGGTACCAGTGATCTTTGGAGGTGCTGGTGTTGTAGCTGTAGAAGAGGTTGAGCCAGCAGCTTTCCCAGCGCTAGAACCTGCTTGCGCAGGACTTGCCTGAGGCGTTTTGCCTTGCGTGCTTTGCGCAAAGACCGCCATCGCCAAAACCACAACCCAGAGGACGCAGAGGCCAGAAGCGAAAACACGGATCGAGTAGCGGTTTGTGCGGAAACGCGCCTTATTCATGCACTTCTTCTGCCTTGAAGGTATTGCCCGAAATACTCAGCAACCTGACACGCGCAAATTGTCCTATTCGAGACATTTCGCCCTTTAAGACTACCATTTCGTCTCTGGCAGTTCGCGCAACCAATTCCTTGCTGGACCTCCGGGACTGACCTTCGATAAGAACTTCATCGACGCATCCCACTCGTTCCTGCATTAGGTTCGAAGTGATTTCTTTCTGCAACTCGATTACGCGGGCAAGATGTGCCTTTTTTACCTTATCGGGCAGTTTACCCGGAAGATTTACCGCCGCAGTGCCTTCACGCGGGTTGAAATAGTACATGAAGGCGTACGAGAATCGAATGCGGCGCATTGCGTCCAGTGTTGCCTCCAGATCGTCGTCGGTTTCGCCAGGAAAGCCGACCAAAATGTCGGTAGAAAGCGACAGGCCTGGAATGGCCACCCGCATGCGGTCCACAAGGTCGAGAAAATACTCGCGCGTGTACTTGCGATTCATGCTGGCGAGGATTTTGTTCGATCCGGACTGCAGGCACAGGTGAACATGTTTGCAGTAGAGTGGCTCGGACGCAAGAACGTCTATCAGCGCTGGGGAAAGATCCTTAGGGTGGCTCGTCAAAAAGCGAATCCATCCAATGCCCTTGCTTTGGCTCCGGCCTCCTTCATGCCGAGCACGAAGATGTTCGGCAATGAGCCTTAAGAGTGCCGGAAAATCGAGCGTCCTGTCTCCGTCCTTCCACGAGTATGAATTGACATTTTGCCCAAGAAGTGTTACCTCGCGCACGCCTAAATCTTCGAGCGAATCCAGTTCAACAAGGATCTCGTCAGGAGAACGGGACACTTCCCTACCTCTCACATATGGCACGATGCAATACGTGCAGAAGTTATTGCAGCCGTGCATAATCGGGACAAAGTCTCTAAATGCCCCTGGTTCGTGGTAGGTTTTGGAGAACTGAAAAACCGGTTTCTCCTCGTCCAGATCGAAATGTGTCCCGGCCTGAATCTGATCAGCGATAAGCCCAAAGGACTGTTTCTGATAGGTGCCGATTACATAGTCGATTTCTGGGACGCGCTCCTTCATCGTCTCTTTGTACTGCTCGGCCATGCAGCCTACTACTGCAATCGTGTAGCCAAAACGCTTCTTTCCGGCCGCAAACTGAGCTATGCGGCCCCAGGCGCGATTCTCGGCAGTGGCACGCACAGTACAAGTATTTATAAGAACAAGATTTGCTTCTTCTGCTGGTGCTGGCTCCCAAGCCTTCTCTCGCAAAATCGTTTCCAGAGCGGAAGACTCCGCCTTGTTCATCTGACATCCATAGGTTTCCAGATAGTACTTCATTTAGCTGCGCTTTCCGTTCTTTTTCTTCCTCAAGCCTGAGACAAAACTACCAAAGTGCACTACGCCGTAAACGATGAGACCCAAGCCGCCGAGACCCAACAGATTGTGAGTCAAATGTGGCAGTAAGAGCGTTGCACCACCCAGAACGCCGGCTGCAGTCAATACGGTTCCGGATACCTTGTCCGTCTTCGTCTTGCCAAAGAGTCCAGTAAGTCCAAGCCCAACCATTCCGGCAGATAGAACCCAACCAACCACTGGAATGCTCAAGAGTGAATTGACAACAAGAAGGCCTGCACCTCCAAGTACAGCCATTACGCCCTTTGTACCACGCTCCGCAAGCTCATTGGGCTTTTTTTCGACAGGATAATGGTCAGACATCGCTAGACTCCTTATTTTTCTCCACAATATTCTCTATATCGTTTTTCTCGACAAACGCGTAGGCGGAATGGTTGTGGATGCTCTCGAAGTTTTCCGCTTCCACCGTGAACTGAGAAAACTTGTGCAAAGCGTCTACCTTTAAATATACTTCCCGCACCACGTCCTCAACAAAACGCGGCCTGTCGTAGGCCATTTCTGTAACGAATTTTTCGTCCTCGCGCTTAAGTAGCGTGTAGACACCACTCGAAGCAGAATCTTCTACCAAGGCAATAAGATCTTCGATCCAATAGAAAGAATCCATCGTGACTTTGAGTGTAACAATACCGCGTTGATTGTGCGCACCATAACGCGAAATCGCCTTGGAGCAGGGACACAGAGTTTGGACGGGAACACTCACCCCAACCACAAACTTTCTCTCAGTAGAGGACACCATCCCCTCATAAAAACAATCATAACTCATCATGGCAACTTGCCCTGTGACCGGCGCGGCTTTTTGAATAAAGTAAGGAAAATGCAGGTCAGAATATGCGGTCTCGGCCTCAAGTTGAGTCCTGATGCTCTCGAGCATCTTTAAGAAACGGGGCATGGAAAGATCCGAGCGGTATTGTTCGAACACTTCAATAAACCGACTCATATGTGTGCCCTTGAAGTCGTGTGGCAGATCCGCATACAGGTTGACAACAGCCGTTGTATGTTGTACTTGCGAGCTTTTGTCTTTGAGCACAATTGGATAACGGACGCCTTTGACGCCAACCTTCTGTAAAGGAATCTGTCTTTCGTCCTTCATGGATTGAACATCGACCATTTTTTGTGACCTTGCTCCCGACCTTAACCTGTCAGTTTTGAAAAACCGACTTTGGAATTGCCGATATGCTAGTGAAATCTAAGCATTCCTGCAATATGAGTCAAAGAACTCATAATAAAGCTTCACCGCTCTCTGTGCGTCTTCAGGTTCGATAATAAGACTCAATGCAAAAAAAACCCCGCCGCGCATGTCGAAGAAGAAACCTGGATGCGCATAGAGGCCTTTTTCTTCTAAAAGCCGAACCGCAAGCACCTCTTCATCGTCAAAAGCCGGACTCTGAACGAGGGCTGTCCACCCACCCTCGCATCGCAACACCCGATGGGGCGACAAAGGGCCCTCTAGCTCCTGTTTATAGGTTTGTAGAACCCGCTCCATCCGAGTCTTCGTGGCAGCCTGAATTTCATTCTCGCAGTTGAGTAAGGCGCCGGCGCTTGCCATAATCGGCGTTCCAGCGGACAGAAAGGCATCTGCTATAATTTCTAGCCTCCGTGAGCTTGAGTCCACCTCTTCCTGCGGCCCTGACACATAGATCCAACCCAATTTGACCTGCGGTAAGCACAGACGCTTGGAAAAGCCATCCAGGACGAACGTGAGGACTTGGTCAAACCCATAGAGGTTCACTGGAGGTGCGCTCGGGTCAATGGAGAAATCAAAAAACACCTGATCAGCAACGATCGCAAGGGAGTATTCTTTGCAGAGGGCAACAATTCCCTCAAGTTCTGTTTTGTCGAGATAAGAGCCTGTGGGGTTGTTAGGATTTATCAAGACAATAGCCTTGATCTTGCCTTCTGAGTCGCTAGCCAGCTTGGCACGGAGGCGGTCGAAGTCTATCGACCACCCCAAGGGGTGCTCATAGTCTAGTTCGTAGCCAACAGCCTGCACACACTCCAGCTTAGCCAGATTGTCAAAAAGCGGATAGCCTGGTTGAGGCACCAAGACCGCATCGCCGGGGTCGCACAGGAGCTTAAAAAGATAGGAGTACGCTTCCGAAGTGGAAGCACACAGGAAAAGCCGCTCTGGACTGAGGGTCACACCTTTGTCCGCAAAATGCGCTGCAATGGCCCTGCGAGACAACTCCAGCCCGTGAGGATCCGGTGCA
This sequence comes from Rectinema sp., assembly GCA_039680115.1. Taxonomy (GTDB): domain Bacteria; phylum Spirochaetota; class Spirochaetia; order Treponematales; family Rectinemataceae; genus JAFIHQ01. The sequence goes on along the minus strand of JBDKTP010000147.1, from coordinate 8,211 downwards.
TAGCCATGTCTCGCTCCTTCTTTGAGGGCTTCGGCCAGTACATCCTGAGGAAAAGTAAGCCCCACCTGGGTTGGGTTGCTCATGGAAAGATCAAAGTAGTTCCTTCCACTTGCCGCAAGCTTCTTTCTTGCAATTGCAAGCGCGTTAAGACCGTCTGCAAAACTTGCACGTTCAGAAAAAGTCATGGCAGCAGTATAAGTTCAGAACGACTCAAGCGTATAGCGGCAGAATATAGTCCTATGGCTTTCCTATGTTTGTCTCTGCGATATTCAGAATCTGCGACAGGTTCGAGGCTGCCTCTTCTTCCAACGCGGAACATTTACTGAGCAATTCTCTGGCAAACGCGCCATCAGGGATGGAAGCGAGGTTAGTCCTTACATTGAGCACTGCACCCTTTAGACCCGCATGAGCCATAAGCGCCCCTACTGCTCCATCGCTTACGGAGTTTCGATTGCCTGTAGTGACGGCGATAAGGCACAGTTTGAGCGCCGCCAAACATGCTTCAGCGGTTTCGTAGGGAACCTGCGCTGCTTTTTCGTTTGCCGCGAGCATCCGCGCTTCGCGGTAGCGGCGCTCTTCCTCTGTGGCCTTAGGCAATCTGCCAGCAGCCATGACGGCGTTGAAGGCCTGGGTGTCCTTATCGACAGCCTTGATAAGTTCGTCTTTGATACTTTGAGCCGACTCCGCCATTTCAGACAGAATGGCAAAGTTGGCCTCGTACCCCTTCTTACCCACCGTGAGGTTTCCGACCATCGACGCAAGGCTTGCTCCAAGAGCACCGGCAAGTGCCGCAACCGACCCACCGCCTGGTGCTGGCACATCGGAAGATACTTCGTCGGCAAAGTCGTCCACTCTAAGCGAAACAAGTTTTCCCTTGGGCTCCAGGCTCCATTCTATGATTTTGTGTTCGGGGTTAAAAGCTGAGACAGAACCCAGCCCAAGGGACTGGACCGCTACCTCCACGAGCTCCTTGGCCGACATGCCTGCGCTCTTTCCCGCTTTGCGCAGATAGTGCTTTCCACACTCGGCAATTGCCGCATACGGGATGAGACCCACAAGCTCTGAACCAGTGACACGCAAACCAAACTTGGCTGCCTCTTGCTCCACCACTTCGTATACTTCCCAAAGTGGCGTCTTCTTGTAATCCAAGAGATTGATCGACACCTGAGCACAGCGATATTCCTCGATATACCAGCCGATTGCACGCACCGCAGCAAGCCGCCCAGGAATCCGGACAGGATTCCCATCCTGGTCCTTGAGGGTACTTCCATCTGGATTCTTAGCAAGCCTGCCTGCTTCGCGCACATTGAGTGCAACCTCGTTGGCAAGCTTTTTGTCTTTTGTGTTCAAATTGACATTATAAGCAACAAGGAATTCACGCGCCCCAGCAACGGTAGCGCCCCACTTTGGATCGAATCTTGCTGGCCCATAATCGGGCTCCCACGCTGGATCGGCAAGCTTGGCTTGCAGGCCTTCGTATTCACCCGACCTTATGTTTGCAAGGCTTTCCCGCTCGTGGGTTCTTGCCGCTTTCTCGTACAAATACACTGGCACTTGCAACTCTTGCGCAAGCCGTTTCGCAAACTCGTTTGCATATGTCACGCAATCATCCATGGAAAGGCCTGCAACAGGCACAAAGGGGCAAACATCCAAAGCTCCCATTCGGGGATGAGCGCCAGAGTGACGGCGCATATCTATGAGTTCGTACGCAGTCTTGGCAGCGGCAAGGGCAGCCTCTACAACTGCCTTTGGCTCGCCTGCAAAGGTGTAGACAGTACGGTTTGTATCCGCGCCAACATCGACATCCAGGAGCTTGACCCCTTGAGTAGAACTTATGGCTGCTGCAATCGCATCTATAGTCTTTTTGTCTCTTCCTTCAGAAAAATTAGGTACACATTCCATTATTGCATTGCTTTGCATCGCTTACTCCTCTTTGGCAAAAAGCACAAGTTTGTAGCGCGTGTGCTTGAATCATGATGGCACCCAAAGGAGCACCCATGCGGAATTATGTACGCTTTTCGGCAATCTGGCTATTGTTTTTTGTGTTTCGGTCTTTTCGCGGTTTGTAGGTGCGCGACGAATGTGGCGAGGAGGAACCCGAGGAGAACCTGTGCGCCTGATCTCTTCCATATCGCTCTCCAGATCTTGACCTATCTCCAGATCTTGCTCGTTCTCCCGATCTTGCTCGTTCTCCCGATCTTGCGCCATGTTTCTTGCCACCATGAGGTTCGCCACCCGAACTACCGGTTTTGCCACCGGTTTCTTTTGGGTCTGCCAGCATAACCTTGGGCACGCCACCTTTGGCCCTGGCGAGTGCGATTATTCTTTCCGCCTCCCTGTACGGCACATTGACGAAGGAGAAGTTGTTGTACACTTCTACGCTTCCGATTTGCCGATCAGAGAGCCCTGAAAGCTTCTTGAGTCTAGAGACTAGTGATCGCGGGTTAAGCCCGTCTTTTCTGCCTGCACCGATAGAGAGTCGCGTGATGCCTGTGTCGTCCACCGAGACTTCGGTTATGTCGCGGTATTTCTCCGGATTGAGTTGTGATGCAAAACCTTCTGCCAAAGCGGCACTAAGCGCTTCTTCGGCCGGCAGTTTGGCCAGCAACTCACGTGCAAAAGAAAGCCATGGATTATCTGGAATACCCTGCCCGCCTTCGGTATCAGTGGGGGAAACGGAAGCCGCAATAGATGACTCCCTATCCGCCCGTTCCAGGATCCTCGCCTCGATTCGATCCTTCTGAGCATCCATGATGCTTTGGATCTCGGGAATACTGCCCTTCTTAAGGTTCTTGCCCGAGACTTTCCTAATTCTGAACAGTCTATGGTATTCGTCAGGAGTCACGAAGGTGATAGCAGTGCCTGTGTTGCCGGCGCGCCCTGTTCTTCCAATGCGATGCAAGTACTCGTCAGAATCATGGGGAAGTTCCCAGTTTATGACATGGGTGAGTTTTTCGATATCGATGCCTCTTGCCGCAACGTCGGTCGCCACAAGAATGGACACCCGCTTATCACGGAACTTACCCAAGACCCGCTCCCGGGCTTCCTGGGTTAAATCGCCATGAAGTGCCTCCACCTGATAGCCCCGCTCTGCAAGACGCTTCGCCACAGTATCGGCTTCGACTTTTGTTGCAACAAAGACGATGCCATAAAAATCATCCTCACTATCGACGATGCGGGACAATGCCTCTATCCGATCTCGCTCCAAAACCTCGATCCACATCTGTTCTGCAAGGTCAGTTGGCACAATTTCGTCCGCATCCTCCACAATTTCGATGGATCCCGTCCGGGCTTTCACAATAGATAAAACCGGTGCGCTCAGCGTGGCAGAAAAAAGCATGATCCTTGCACTCGGGTTCATCGCGTCCATGACCTTGGTGATGTCGTCTATAAAACCCATGTCGAGCATTTCGTCCGCTTCGTCCAAGACGAGATATTCGATGGCAGAAATATCCAAAGTGCCGCGCTCCATGTGGTCGAGTACTCTTCCCGGCGTCCCCACGACAATGTCAACGCCCTCTTTGAGGGCGCGGAACTGCTTCGTGATAGAAGCTCCACCGTAGACGCAGGTGAGCGTTGGCCTGTCCGCATATTTAAGCGTTGAAATTTCTTCAGTGACCTGAATTGCCAACTCACGCGTTGGAACAAGGATGAGAGCAGAAACCTTTTGAGCTCTTTCTCCTGCAGCGCGGCTTTTTGCAGCTCGGCTCAAGCTTTCAACAAGAGGAATTCCAAAAGCAGCGGTTTTTCCGGTGCCGGTCCTGGCCCTGGCCGCCAGAGCACTTCCGGAGGCGAGCAACTTGGGGATTGCAAGACTCTGAATTGGAGTTGGTTCTTCAAACCCTTTTTTTGCTAGGGTTTCCAGCATTTCGGGGCTCAGCCCCAGTGATTCGAATGTCATTGTTTTCAATTATATGCGAAATACAGTTTCTTATTCTAGTAGTTGCAAAGCTTATCGGTTCTAGCATTTGCGCGAACTGTTCGTTGCGGTCCCGCAGCGAGTTGATACAAAGTTTTGCGCATCCTCGACGGTGTTGATGTTTGCAAAAAGTCCCCAGTCTGGCGTAAAACGACGCACTACCTCTTCCGGAATTCTTAAGCAGGGTATGGTCGCAAGAAAGTCTATAATGGAAAAGGACTTGAGCGATCCATCTTGTATCGTACCCGCCGCCCGACAAGACTCAAGATATCGGTCTAACTCTGGGGCTAGGTTTTTGGCATAGAGTGCATGAAAAGGCTCGCACTTGTAATGCCCTGTGCCGCAATATGCATTAGGCTCAGCCTTGGATCCAGGGTCCAAACCGTATCCAGCCCCATGCGCCGCAACAATTGCCTGGAATGAGTCAGACGAGCCAAGCATCTCCAAAAAATAAAAAGAATTAGGGGTACTGCCACTCGCGCCCCGGCCAGCTTCCTGAAGCTTTGAGCGTTCAAGCAAGAAATTAAGCCAGTGGTCATCAAAGCAAGGCATGTCGCAAGCCACAAGATATGTCCATGGTGTTTGAGAAAAATATAGTGCGGTCGCAAGACCACCCAAGGGTCCCACTCCAGGAAACCGGTCAAAAACAACCTGTACTGGTAGGTCTTTATAAAGCTTTGTGTGATTTAGATATGCGAGATTTTCCTGTACTTCCCCTACCCTTGGTTCCTTCTCTTCCTGCTCACAGACAACCAGGACTTTGGCATGACCGCTTGCAAAAACTGAGGATGCTAACAGGTTTTTCGCGGCAATTCTGCCAAGCGCTTCGCCGCGATAAGGCCAGAATTGTTTGTCTTTGCCGCTGAACCTACTGGACTTTCCACCTGCTAGAAGAGCCAAGGTTACATAGGAGGAGTCGAATTTGGACTCGAAAGGTGGCCACCTATCTATTTCTCCTTCTTGCATAAATGTCACTATACCTTGCCTTGCATCAACAAAAAAGGCTGATTACATTGGTACTATGTTGCAAGAACTCCTACAACTCCTAGAGCCATTGGATTGGAATGAAGCTCCAGCGGAAATGGGATTCGAAAGCCTATACGGCGTTCTGCTCGACGACGTCGCTACACTTAACTACGAGCTTGTGCAGCAAGCATCACCACGCTCCAATGCGCGGCTTGCCACTAACGGGCAGATTGATGCCGATAAGGACACAACAGGCCAAAGAATGGCCCACACAAGCGCTCCAGCCGAAAGCAAGACCCTTATCGAAAGACAACGGCATGCGTCCTTGCTTTATCTAAAAGCCCCCGGCATCGTAAACGTAATGCTTAACTATAAGATTTGCACCGAACATGGCCTGCCGCTCCACCCTACGATCTATTATGAGCTCACTGAGGCCCGCAAATATCAGATCGACCATGGGCTCCCCATTATAGATCTGGCGAATCGGCTTTATGTCCGGTCTATTGAGCTTGCAAGGCGCGCTCTTAGACTTGAGCCTTCTTACGACGTGTACTACGGCGAATTTCGATCGTCTCTACCTCCTTCGATTGTGAGCTTTGTTTATACAGGCCTGGCTGACACGTATACGTGGCGCGGCTCCAACCCCGCCATAATCCAACGATTGGCAGAAACCGTATACAGGGAGTTTAAGCCTGATATTGTGGTGGCAGCCGCACACGGTTCTATAATGCCAGCACTTCTCCTATCGGAGCTTTTGGCCGTCCCTCTCTATTTCGTCAGATTTTCAATGTTCAAACGCCATGATGAGGCACCGATAGTCTCTTTTTCCGACATAGCATACTTGTCCGCGTGGAAAAACGGTACGGCCCTGCTTTACGACGAAGACGTGGCTGGAGGCAGAACCTTGGGCCTTTTTGCCAAGACTCTTGCACCACTTTTTGCGCAAACCAGGACTGCTTGCTCGATTAGGCATGCAGGAGCCAGTTTTAAGCCAGATTTTTGTGGAAAAACATGGTGGGATTGACTTTTAGAGTTACTTCGATATAGTAAATTCTGGGATGGTGAAAATGGTCACAAAACAGAAAATTTCATTTGCTCCTTCAATCCGCCGTTTGCCACAATATTTGCATGTGATTCGCCAGTTCGAGAGTACAGGGGGAGAGTACATTTCCGGTACTTTGATCGCGAACGAACTCAACCTGGAACCGATTCAAGTGCGTAAGGATCTGGCGATTACTGGTATTATTGGTAAACCAAAAAGAGGGTATCCCGCGAGCGAACTCATAAAGGCGATTGAGCACTACCTGGGCTGGGATATCAGCCACAAAGCGATCGTTGTTGGTGCAGGCAATTTAGGCTCCGCCTTGATGGGGTATCAGGAGTTTAGGAACAATGGACTCGATATTGTCGCCGGCTTTGACGCCGATCCCACAAAGATAGGCTCCCGTATTCATGGTGTTCAAATACATAATATCGATTCTTTAGACGAAATTGTGGCACAAATCAAACCGGAAATAGCCATACTCACTGTTCCTTCGCCTTTTGCACAGAGTAGTTGCGAGAGCATTGTCAAGAGTGGAATAAAATCGATATGGAACTTTACGAATACAAAACTCAAAGTGCCAGATTATGTCTCTGTGCAGCGTGAGGATCTGTCCTCCGGGTATGCAATGCTGTCCGTAATGATGCAGCAATTAGCAAAAAGCCTGAATAGCGTAGAGAACTAGCCGTGGCTCATTGCCAAGTACTCTCGAATAGATAGCAGTGAGCACCTTGCCCACGTAATTTCGAGTGTTACCTCAGGTTCTTCTCTTTGATTCTATTCATGTTTCTTGTAGTTCAAGTTTGTAGTTCAAAAGAGTTATAAAAACTCAAATTGGGGATATTTGCATGAGAATTACTACACGTGGTATCTATGCACTGAAAGCGATGGTGGACTTAGCCAGCGAATCTTCTATCGAAACTCCGGTGGCTTTGCACAAAATTGCAGAGAAGGAGAATATCTCGACCGAATTCTTGCAGCAGATCTTTTTTAAGCTCAGAAAAGCGGGACTCATTGCGGCTGAAAGAGGACCGGGGGGTGGTTTCTACTTGGCGAAAGATGCACATGAAGTCTCCGCGCTGGACATTCTGCTGGCAGCGGGCGAATGTTTGCGGATTTCGCCATGCTCGGAGACAAGGAGGGGAAAACACAAGCCTTGTGGTGAACTAAAATGCTGCGAAGCGGGCGAATTCTGGTTAGAGATGGAAAATAATATATGGCAATTCGCCCAAAACAAGACACTCTCAGACCTTGCAGGAGATTAGGAGGCAGAAAAAGAGCGCTTTTAGGCCGAGCTTTTGGAGCTTAAGCCGAGCTTTTGGGGCTTCGGCCGAGCTTTTGGAGCTTATTCTGCTTCCACAAAACCCCTGAGGCGATTTGCTTGCTCGGCGTCGATTATCCCGCAGTCTTTGCAGTAGGAAAAGAGTTCCGTCACATGCAGAAAGGCATGAAGCCTTACGCCGATGGAATCCATGTCAGGTCTGCCCTGCTTGCCGCGTTCTATGAGCACAATAAGGTCCTCAATTATCAGATCTTCTGATCTTAGGATTGTCACGGCCTCTTTCTTACTTTCTCCCGTAGTTATGAGGTCGTCCAGAAGAAGTATGTGTTCGCCAGAATGGAAGTCTCCCTCGACGCGATTGCCTGTTCCGTGCTCCTTTACGGGCATGCGGGGCCAAATCATGGGCTTTTGCATGGTAAGACAAGCAGCTGTTGCGAGGGGTAGACCGGCGGCTGGGATGCCAGCCACACGATCAAAGCGGAGTGGCAAGGCCAGCAAAGCATAGGCCTTTGCGGCTAGCCCCAGCGCTTCAGGTTTGGAAATAAGGCGCCTTAGATCGATATAAAACGGGCTGTGAATGCCGCTCTTAAGAACAAAATCTCCCAAACGGAAACAACCGGTATCGACAAGTGCCTTGGCAAGCTGAATTTTAAGGTCGGCTTCTGTGCTTTGCAGGGTTTGCACAGCGTGGGGCCCCGCAGTGGAGATCGAGATTGACCCGTGAGAAGCATCTGATGCATTGGTGTGGGAAGGCCGGCGTGCGGCGGCAGCAAATGTCGTTTGCGCCTGCACAATGGTATCGCGAAGCGCCCGCGCCGCCTCGCCGGGGTCGGCTGCATTCGCGATGGAGCGCGCCGCGACCACGAGCAGCCCGAGCCCGTCATCGCGGGCCCCGGCCTGCACCGCGAGGTCCGCGGCCCCGCCCTGCGCGCCCACCCCTGGCGCCAAAAACCACGACCGCGGCGAGGCGGCGCGCACTTTGGCCAGTGCATCATAGTCGTT
>JBDKTP010000146.1:0-18576 GCA_039680115.1 Rectinema sp. | reverse complement strand
CCAATTATATTCGCAAGAAACTCGAACTTGCCCATCGCTGCGAGTAGTCCCTTGCCTACACCTTCCTTAGGCATCTCGACAATATCGTAGTGTTGCAAGAGGGATACACAAGTTCCAAAAATGGTTATGTCATCGGGAACGGTGATATCATTATCAAAAAACACAAGGTTCTCGACCTGTACGCTGGCCACAGCGTGATTCAATGCCACCGCCTTGCCCCAATGAGGGTTGCCTTCGACAATCACTACCCTTGGCAGACCGCATATTTGCGTAAGCGCACTCGCGATCTCCGGCGTTGTTTCTCCATCTACGACAACATAGATACAAGAATCAGGAAAAGCTTCTGCAGAAAGTTTCTGAACGAGCGAAACTGCCCGTTTTGGAACCTTGTATACAGGGATAAAGGCTGCAATCTTTGGCATGGCGAGCTCCTTTACTTCCCCTTTTCAACTTTCAACTTTCAATGACTTCGGTCGGTACGTTGTACCAAAGCCCACACAAAAGCCCAGGACACAAAAATGGGGCGTATCTTTTTCTTCCATCCCCCGCCACCGGCAGAGTCCAAAATGGAAACAAATCAACGCCCCTTCTGCAAACCCTTAGAGATCCTTGAAACTCACCAAACCAACTATGCTGCCTCAAATAATCTCAACGAAATCTAAGGGAAAATTCTCACAAGTTCGACTGGCAGCCTTTCTACCTCAGCCCTTAATGTTATAGAAAACACCGCGGCCCTTGTACTCCGCAATTCCTTCCATCTCATCCTCAATGCGCATAAGCTGGTTGTACTTGCAAATGCGGTCCGTGCGCGACATGGAGCCAGTCTTGATCTGCCCGGTTTCGCGGCCAACCACGAGATCTGCAATAAAGGTGTCTTCAGTCTCACCGGAGCGATGCGACACGATTGCGGTATAGCCCGCTTTCTTGGCCATCTCGATAGCTTCAATGGTTTCGGACACGGTCCCGATCTGGTTCAGCTTGATGAGAATGGAGTTGCACGCGCCCATCTTGATGCCTTTTTCCAGACGCTTGGTGTTCGTAACAAAGAAGTCATCTCCGACGATCTGAATCTTGTTGCCCAGCGCCTTCGTCAGCTTTACATAGCCGTCCCAATCGTTCTGGTCGAGCCCGTCCTCAATGGAAATGATTGGGTACTTCTGAACCCACGAAGTGTAAAGCTCGATGAGCTCGTCGGCGGTAAAGAGCCTGTCTGGGTTAGATTTCCAGAACTTGTATCCCTTGCCCTCGCCTTCGTCCATGAGTTCGGACGCGGCACAGTCGAGCGCGATGGCCACCTGCTCGCCAGGCTTGTATCCAGCCTTTTCGATGGCCTTCATGATGAACTGGAGTGCCTCTTCGTTGGCCAGGTTCGGCGCAAAACCGCCTTCATCGCCCACGGAAGTGTTCTGGCCAGCATCTTTAAGCAGGCTTTTAAGGTTATGGAAAACTTCGGCAGTCATGCGCACCGCTTCTCTAAAGGACTGCGCGCCAACTGGCATAACCATGAATTCCTGGAAATCGATCTTGTTGTCCGAATGCTTGCCGCCATTGATGATGTTGGCCATCGGCACTGGCAACAAGGTGGTATGCGGTCCACCAAGGTATTTGTAAAGTGGAAGCCCGAGGTATTCTGCAGCTGCGCGGGCAACCGCCATGGAAACGCCCAAGATTGCGTTGGCTCCGAGCTTGCCCTTGTTCTCCGTGCCATCGAGCTCGATCAGGGTCCTGTCGATATCGACCTGTTCCAGCGCATCGAGTCCGCAGATCTCCGCAGCGATGGTTGTGTTGACGTTTTCTACTGCAGTGAGAACGCCTTTGCCAAGATAGCGCTTTTTGTCGCCATCGCGCAGCTCGACCGCCTCGTAAGCGCCGGTTGACGCCCCGGATGGTACCGCAGCGCGGCCCATGGTTCCGTCTTCCAGAACAACGTCCACCTCAACGGTCGGATTCCCTCGGGAATCAAGAATCTCTCTAGCCTCAACATATTCGATGACACTCATAGATTTTCTCCTTACAATACGAACTGGATAAAAGAATACCTTTTTGAGAGTAGGAGCGTCAAGGATGGCTTTGGCTCGGCGTTCTGATCAGTGGCCGAGGACTTCCAGAATGCGGTCAAGGTCGTCGCTCGTATAGTAGTCAATTATGATTGACCCACGCGTTTCGTCGCCACGAATTTCCACTTTGGTTCCAAGGCGCTCAATCAAGGTCTCGACAACTGCCCGAAGGTTAGGGTCGAGCTCGCCATCACCTCCTTTTGCCTTGGTGCCGCCAGAATCGACTCCCCTGCCTTTGCCATTCTTTCGGCGCGATTTTTGTCCATCTTCAAGCCCTTCCTGCACGGCGAGTTCGGCCTGTCGCACAGAAAGCCCCTCTTCCACAATACGATGGAATAAAAGTTCACGCTTTTTTTCGTCGGCGATGGCGAGCAGGCTGCGGGCATGCCCCGGTGTCAGTTTGCCGTCGCTTACCGCTTGCTTCATGGCATCCGGCAGGCGCAGGAGCCTGAGCGCATTGGCAACCGTACTTCGATTTTTCCCTACGATTTCTGCAACCTGCTCCTGCGTGGAACCAGTGAGTTCCATGAGCGCTTCGTACGCCTTGGCTTCTTCCATGGGGTTGAGGTCTTCGCGCTGAATGTTTTCGATGAGGGAAAGTTCAAGCCGTTTTTCTGCCGAAACTGGCCTTAGAATGACAGGAACCTCAGTGAGCCCCGCCTTAATGGCAGCACGATAACGCCTTTCTCCAGCAATAATTATATACTGATCTTCCCCTGCAGGCTCCGCAATGATGGGTTGTATGAGACCGTGTCGTTTTATGGAATTTGCAAGCTCTTCGATGGATTCCTCGGAAAATGTCTTACGGGGTTGGTCCGGATTAGGCTTCAAATTGGCGAGAGGTACAATATTGACGAGGTCTCCCGTCAAGTCACCAGGACCTTTTTCGGTATCGAAGTACTGCTGATGTTCAGGGATGAGCGCTCCCAGCCCCTTGCCCAAACCGAATTTAGCCACGATCGATCAACTCCTCGGCAACCGCCATATAACTTCGCGCGCCAATGCAGGTGGGATCATAGAGCATAACAGGTAGCCCGTGCGAGGGCGCCTCGGAAAGCCGGACATTTCTCGGAATAATGGTTTTGAAAACACGATCCCTGAAATACTCCGTGACTTGCCGAACAACTTCCTGCGACAGTTTTGTCCTGCCGTCGAACATGGTGAGCAGAATACCGCTGATCTTTAGGGACGGATTCATGCTCTTCTGGACAAGCCCGATGGTCTGCAGAATGAGCGAAAGCCCCTCAAGAGCGAAGTATTCGCATTGCAAGGGGATAATAACCTCCGTGGCGGCGTTGAGGCCGTTCAGAGTCAGAATCCCCAACGACGGCGGGCAATCGATCAGGATAAACTCGTACTCATCCGCCACTGTAGCCAGCGCCCGTTTTAGGTAATCGTTACGGTCTTCCTTATCCACCAGCTCAACAGTAGCACCAGAGAGGTCAATAGAAGATGGAACCAGAAAAAGATTGGCAACTTTGGTGGGCGAAACGACCTCGCCCAGCGTCTTGGATCCGGAAATGACCTGATAGATGCCATTGCCGCGCGTCTCGCCACCCACTCCGGAAGTGAGATTGCCTTGAGGATCGAAATCTACCAGTAAAGTCTTCTTGCCCAAAAGTGCCAGGGCTGCCCCAACATTTATGGCACTCGTCGTCTTGCCGACGCCGCCTTTTTGGTTGACAAATACAATGTTACGAGCCATCGATCCCCTTCCAAAGACGCTTGGGTTATTCTATCACACTTTGTACCCGCGCCGCTAGAAGCGACGGCACCCCATCTCGAGTCGCTTGCTTGACCAACGCCGGGATAAGTCATTAAATTGGTCATGAATCGGTTTACAAGAATCGGTTCAAGAGAAGGAGTCGTACATGTTAACAGAAAAGGTCAAATCTGCGATTCAAGATATTCGTCCGTCTCTCCAGGCCGACGGTGGCGATATTGAGCTTGTGTCCGCCTCGGATGACGGTGTTGTAACCGTGAGACTGACAGGCGCTTGTGGCTCCTGCCCTTATTCTCTTATGACGCTTAAGCAGGGCGTAGAAAGCTATCTCAGGCAGGCAGTGCCTGGAGTAAAAGAAGTGAGACAGGCCTAAGCTCAGCATCTTTTCACGTTCAAAGTTTTTCACATTCAGCGATCTTCTTGCGCCCTAGGGGTTCACGCAAGGGAACGTGGGGCTGACAAACTTGAACACTAATTCGTCGTAAGGCTTGAGTTTTCAAGATTAGTGCGTCGACTTCCTAAGCAATGGGCAATGCGCAATGTCAGGTGCTCAATGTTCAGTGCTCCACAAGGGCCGAAAGATCAACATTCGCCACGATGTTTTCTGTCGCTGCTTCCTTCAAAAACCAATTAAAAACGGCAAATGCTCTATTCTTTGCTGATTCAAAAACCCGATTCGCCGCGACGTCGATTGCCTGTACAAAACTGACACCGTAGAGCAGGAGCCCTTCTCGACACGGTAAAACATAAATCCCCGTCTCCAAGGCACCTGAAGCTACAACCGGCACGAAATAAAGCTTAAGTGAATTGGCATTCACTATCGTCATGTACATTGAGTCGGCCGTAACCCCTACGGTCGCGAGGCTCGTGTTCGATCCAAAGGTCAAATCCTTTTGGTGCATGTAAAACGTCCATGTCGGACCAGGACCAAGCTCCGAGAGGCTTGCCGGGTCAGAAAGTCGGGTTTTCTTTTGGGGAGAATCGATACGCCAGGATTCTTCGTACAGAAGCCGCATCGTTTTTCGGCTTGCAGACCAGTATTGCAGACCCTCCAGTTTGTGCACGGAATTGGCTATCAAAGCGAGCTTCTGCAACAGGAGATTGAGAGACTGTGCGTCCATTGGGGCGCCTTCTGCGCTTCGCTCGTCTTTGCTTCGTTCTCCTTGCGCTCCTTGCGCTCCTTGCGCTTCCAGGCTTTTTTTCGAAGGCGCATAGGGGACGATTGCAACAACCTCGATCCTGAATGGCTTGGAGGCCTTCGTCCCGGAAAGACTGTTAAAAAAGGACGCTGCGCCTTTGTTCCGCGGAACAAGTGCTCCAGCTGGCCCAAAGCCATTGGCGAACTGCAGCACAGCTTGCTGGTTGGACAGCCCCGACGCCGAGACGGACGCAGGCAAGACATCCTTTAAGCCAGGCAGAGCGAAGGCCGTGCCACCCTGAGTATTGGCACTTGATGACGCATTGACGTTCGGCACCGGAAGCGCACCTTGAGCCATAACATTTAAGGATAGAATAATCAAAAAAACAAATAAGCTGGCTTTGAAAGGCAAAATCGTACCCCGGGTTTTGAGAGCCCGAGAGACCTGCTTTGATCCAGAGATTTTCATGAAACATGATAGTAGCCCTGCATTATTGGAAAGGCAAGCAGCCTCAGGTACAATCCCCAGGCGACATTAGCACCGCCTTCGCAAGACGAATGTAGTCTGCTATACTGATTTTCGGAACACCCTATGGATGCCTTACAAATAATCACCATTTTCCTACAGCTCTTCGGTGGGCTTGCCATTTTCATGTATGGAATGGAATTGGCAAGCAATGGAATCCAGCGTGCCGCCGGCGAGCGATTTCAAAACACACTCAATTTCATGACCAAGAACCGCGGACTGGCGGTTCTATCCGGGGCAGTCGTTACCGTAGCCGTTCAGTCGTCATCGGCCACCAGCGTCATGGTGATCAATTTTGTCAATGCAGGCTTACTTTCCCTGACTCAAGGCATTGGCGTTATAATGGGCGCGAACATAGGCACCACGCTCACCGGCTGGATCATCGCCGCGGTCGGCGTGGCCAAATTCAGCATCGCATCCCTCGCCGTCCCACTTTTCGGCTTGGGCTTTTTCATGTCCATCTGGAAAAAGCAGTCCGATGCTTTTAAAAGTTACGGCAAGGCGATTATGGGCATAGCCTGCATCTTCCTCGGCCTTGGCTTTATAGAAGACGCCATACCAGCACCCTCGCCGGACATGCTGTTGGTTCTGCAGAACTTCTCCGACCGCGGTTTTGTCGCCGTCATCGCGGCTGTTTTGGTCGGTACCGTCTTTACAATGTTGATCAACGCATCGAGCGCGACACTTGCGATTGTCATTGCCATGGCTTCGCAGGGCATTATCGACTTCAAGATAGCGGGCGGACTCGTACTGGGTGCTAATATCGGTACCACGATGGATGCCTTTATAGCCTCTATATCTCCCAGTGCGGGCACCAACGCGCGCAGGACTGCCTGGGCGCATATACTTTTCAATGTCATCGGCGCCCTGTGGGTACTTGCTGTCTACAATCCGTTCTGCACTTTGGTGGATTGGCTTGTGCCCGGACCTCTTACCCTGCACACTATCGGTGCTCACATCGCAATGTTTCATACCACCTTCAACGCCGCAAACACTCTCGTTCTACTGCCCCTTCTGAACCAGTATGCTGCATTTTTGGAGAAAATCGTCAAGGAAAAGCCTGGCGAGGCCGAATTGCACGCCGTGTACCTGCCTATCCCCATGATGGACACGCCGGAATTATCCTTGGTGCATGCTCGGAAGGAGATTTCCGACATGGCCGCAATAGCCCAGTCGATGTTCGACCGGGTGAAGCAGGATTTTGCAAGAGAGCCTACAGACTTCGAAAGCGAGCTTGAGTGGTTTCAGTCCAAAGAGAATTATGTCGACATGATGAACGAAGAGCTCTCCAAGTTTCTTATCCAGATAACGCAGAACGATCTGTCAGAACGAACGCGCAATCGTGTGGGCAATCAGCTTAGAATTATCACCGAACTGGAGAGTATGACGGACGAATGTCTTTCCATCGCCTTCATCTTAAAAAAGAAACGTTCCAAGCGCCTGGAATTCGAGGCTGGCGCATTCGAAGCGCTCAAACCTTTTTCGGCGCTGGTGGATGAGTTTTTGACCTTTGTTTCAGACAAACTAAACATTGGCATGACGGAAATCGAGCTCGGTCAGGCTTCCGAAATGGAAGATAAAATCGACGCCATAAAGAAGAATTTGAAAAAAATGGCAAGAAATCGAATTTCTGGCGGAGCCGATGTCAAAGCCGAGCTGCTTTATATCGATTTGATCCGTCACGTCGAAAAAATCGGAGACTGCTCGTACGCCATCGCGGAGGAATTACGGAGTTTCGTCCGTTAGTCCACTCGTACAATCAATCGCAGGTGGCATGATGCCGCTGTTTTGTTTATTTCTTTTTGCTTACGTGAGTTTAAGAAGTTTCGGAATAGAAAGGACATCAGCGACGCCATCCACGAGCACTGCCCCCATGCCGAGGGACAGCGCCGGATCTATATCGATCTTTTTTCTATCGCCGATTGAAACACAGGAAGCCGGGCTCAGCGCCAGCATCTGGCAGACCTTTTGGAAAGGAACGGAAGATGGCTTGGCCACGCCGCTGTCGTCCAAACCTCGAACCATTGAAAAGCAGCCTCGCACACCAAGAACACGCAGCGTTTCAATACCCACTTTATGAGGATTATTGGTGAGTAAAATCAGCTTGAATCGGGCTGCCAAGGTATCCAGCGCTATTTTGAGCAGAGGATCCGGCTTGAGCCATTCCGAAGGCACAAAAGCCTCTTCTCGCCATTTTACTAAAGTAGACAAAGGAATTCCAAACTGCATCAGCAGTTCGGCAAGGCTTGTGTCCGACAATCCCTTATCAGCCCGATTTTTGCGCGCCACATCAACACGGGCTCGAGCTTCTTCTTCACTGATGGACAGAGCCTCCGCAAAGCGCCGAATTTGCGCTTCGTCTTGCCACCTCAAATAGGCATCGTTCGTATAGAGCGTTCCGTCCATATCAAAGATAAGCGCCCCGGGCTGAAGAGGAATCGAGTAAACTACCATACCGGTCAGTCGGGAGTTATCGAACCTTCTGGATAGGTACTGTCCGGAAGCTCCTCGATGACAGAACCATCATCCGCATCTTGGTTCGCCGGACCTGCACTACTCGGTCCGCCTCCAGCAGGCTTAGGCCCGCCCTTTTCCATTTGCTTCCTGATCATCCTTGCAACCACATCGCGGTTATCAAGGAGCGAGGACAGTGACCTGTCGTGGTGCACTAGACTTATAATCTGTGCAAACAGACCTGTAATGTCGGCCTGGATATACCACTCATGCTGAAGTAATTCTTTGTGATAAATAGCATTAGTTCCAATTATCCGATAGAACAGCCCTTCTTTGTACGCCGCATCGAAATCGTCGATGGCCGAGCCAGAGAAAATAGGCAGCGAGACCGCACTGATTACCTTGCTTGCGCCCATTTCCTTGAGGCTTCGCATGCCCTTAATGAGCGTGCCTCCAGTGCCTATCATGTCGTCGGCCATAAAGACAGTTTTATCCTTCACAGAGCCCAAAAGCCGCATTTCCCGGATATTCGAATCAGAAGCATTGCGTGAAACTCTTGAGTAATCCCTTTCTTTATAAAGAAGTGCAAGAGGTCGTTGCAATGCATTTGCGTAGAAGCGGCTCCTGTCCACCGCACCGGTGTCCGGCGCGAGCACAACAAGGTCCTCTTTTTGTATATCGATTGTAGAAATGAGCTTTTCGATTATTTGGAAAGACGCATGCAAATTCTCTAAGCGGAGATTCTTAAAGCAGTTCTCTATCTCATGAGAGTGGATATCCAGCGTGATAATCCGGGAAGCACCAAGATTCTCCAACATGTTGCCCACACGTGCCGCGGTTAGGCCTTCTCGCCCTTTCTTCTTGTGTTGCCTGGAGTAAGGATACATCGGCAATACCAGATTAATACGGTCGGCGCCCGCCTGCATTGCCGCATCTATGGCAACAAACAAATTAAAGATATGGTCGTTTACCGACATCACTCTATAGGATGCCCCGTCGTTGAAAGGAACAGGTTGGCGATTCTCAATATCCTGAAAAATATAAAGGTCTTTGCCCCGGATAGACTCCAGAATCTCCGTCTTGATCTCGCCATCGGCAAAGAATGTGTGCCGCGCATTTACCATGAACCGTGGTGGCCTATATTTGTCGACAGGACCCGGAACATACAACAGGCTGGAATTAGCGTCGTTCATAAAATTGATTTGACGAATCGCCTCTTCCTGACTT
Source organism: Rectinema sp. (assembly GCA_039680115.1). GTDB lineage: Bacteria > Spirochaetota > Spirochaetia > Treponematales > Rectinemataceae > JAFIHQ01. Next base: position 9,451 of record JBDKTP010000146.1, on the reverse strand, counting down.
ATGTGATAGCGCGAAGCAATGGCTTGAGTTTTGCGGTCAAATCTTCGCTTGTAAATCCCGGAGAGCTTACGGGCAACCTGGTCCGCAAAAGCCTCGCCGCCGGGGCAAGCGAGAATAGCCAACTCGGTAGGATCGGAATAACTCATCTGAGTCGCCGCCTTTTTTTCTGGAGTGGGGTATTTCAAACTATACCGCACACAGCGCTTCTGTCAATCCGGATTGCCTGTGGGACCCAATGACGAATTCTTCTCGTGAGTTGAATTCTTTCTTTACTGCGAGGATAAACTCGAGTATTGTAGACAAAAATGACTATAAAAAAGGAGCCTTACCCATGGAAGAGCGCACTATCCTGGGTATGCTGGACAAAGCTGCACTACAGTGGCCAGGCAATCCTTATCTGCTCAAGAAAGAGGATCAAGGCTACGTTCCTACATCATTTGAACAAGCAGCCGACATAGCCAAGAGCCTTGCCGCATGGCTTGTGTATCGGGATTTCAGGCCAGGGCAGAATTTTGCCATTCTAGGAGATGGAAGCCCGGAATGGGTTTGTTTTGAGTTCGGTCTTCTAACAGCCGGGTTAGTGTCAGTGCCTCTTTCCAACAGGCTCACGGAGACGGAAATTGTCTTTCGCCTGAATCACTCAGAAGCAAAGGGCATTGCCGTCTCCCATAACTATTTACAGGCGGCCTTGGAGGCAACGGCAAAAGTTTTTGCGGAAGCTATCCCCCACAAAGACTCTACGTTTGTTATCCTCTACCTGGACGATGATTTCCAGTGGGCCAAAGAGCTTTTCCGTGCGAAAGCGGTGACAGCAAGAGGCACGAGGCTGAACATAGAATTACTGTGGTACCAGGATGCGCTCGCCAAAGGTAATGAAATCTTGCAACCCCAGCTCCACCAGAACGCCGATCCTTTGGCACGTATCAAGGCACAAAAAAACCTGAAGATTCAGCAAAAACTCGAAATGATACGCGCTTCCGTACAAGAGGACACTGTTGCGACAATTTCTTATACCTCTGGAACCATGGGACAGCCGAAAGGCATCATGCTGACACACCTGAATTATTGGTCCAACTGCCACGATTCCAACGCTCTTTTCGATAACCCAATGTACTTCAGAATGCTTTTGATGCTGCCGCCCGACCATGCTTTTACCCACTCCGTCGCAATCTTTACTGCCTTAACCTGCAGCGTAGCGCTTTACTTCGTCGACACGCGCGGAGGCAACATGGCCACGTTCAGAAATTTGCCAAAAAACATGCAAGAAGCGCAGCCAATGCTTTTGTTTACGGTTCCGGCACTATCGGCGAACTTCATGAAGAAGATCTGTCAGGCTGTGCAGGCAAAGGGTCCTCTTATCAATGGAATTTTCAACGCGGGAATTCGTGCCGGCATTCTCTGGAATGGCGACTGTTATCATAAACCGAGTTTTCTTGTTCGACTGAGAGCCTTTGTGCCATATTTTTTTGCAAAAGCCTTTATCTTTGAGTCCGTAAAGAGCCAGACTTTTGGCAAAGCTATCCAATTTTGCGTATCCGGGGGCGCAAAACTCGATATCAAACAACAACAATTCTTTATGGCACTTGGAGTTCCCGTATATCAGGGTTATGGCCTTACAGAAGCGGCTCCTGTCGTAGCCTCTAACACCCCAAAACGGCATAAACTTGGGACGGTCGGCATTGCGGCGCCAAGTGTGCGCTATTTCGTTGTAGACGAAAAAGGAAACGAAGTCCAACAAGGCAATATCGGAGAAATCGCCGTCAAGGGCGAAAACGTGATGGCAGGCTATTACAAGGATCCCGAGGAAACGGCTCATGTCCTAAAGGGTAAGCGACTCATGACCGGAGACTTGGGCTACGTCGATGAGGATGGTTTTCTGGTGGTAACCGGACGTAAGCGGGCGCTCCTTATAGGCGAAGATGGAGAAAAATATAGTCCAGAGATCATTGAAGAGGCAGTAATCTCCTCTACGGAAGTTTTCGACCAGGTAATGGTGTGGTGTGTTTACCGCAAGTATCCGTGCGCCCTAGTCTCGCTCAACATTGACGCCATGACACAGCTCGTCCACAGAATAAAACCCCAATCTGCAAAAGAAATCTGTTTATTCCTGCAAAACGAATTCTACCGGTTCAAAACTCAAGACATCTTTCCTGGACTCAATACATCCTGGACACCGGTTGTTTTTCAAATTGTGACAGAACCCTTCAGCGAATACAATGGCACCATAAATTCCAGCCTAAAACTAGTTCGGCATCGCGTTGAAGAGCTCTATGCCGACCTCATTGAATACTCATATTCAAAAGAGGGTTCGAGCAACATCAACCCTCACAATCTGGCTGCAATACGAGCATTTTTCGGGCTTGATTGATGCCGGATTGAGTAATAGTAAGCAGTAGCGTGTAATGGCGAACAGTATCAGACAAGACTGAGCAGTCACTGCTCAAACTGGCGGCGTAACCTGCGGTCTAGAACCCCTTTTATCTTTTAAAACCTTTAGAGTATAGTCTTGCTATGGAAAAAGCGGTCAATTTTAACGACGTCCAGGCACTCTCTATCACGCTCACCAAAATGGCCAGCGTCACCGATTCGCCTGGAGAAAAGGCTTTCCCCACCTTCCTTGCCTCGCTTCTGCAACAACTCCCTTACTTTCGGGAACACCCGGAGAACATCCAAACTTTTGCAATACCCAATGACGAAAAGGAAAGAAGCAATTTGTTTGCACTCGTTCAGGGAACAGGGCCTTCCTGTGTTATCCTAACAGGACACTACGATGTAGTGCAAACTTCCATGTATGGCTCACTGGAACCCTGGGCTTTCGATCCAGAAACACTTTTGAAAAAATTCTTGGCTCTTTCAGATAAAGAGAAAACCGACGATCGACTGTCAAACCAGGACAGTCCCATGGCCAAACTCCTACACGACCTCGAGTCAGGGGAGTTCTTGCCGGGCCGCGGCATACTGGATATGAAAAGCGGACTTGCTGCTGGCCTTGCAGTTCTGGCCCGATTCGCCGCGCCCCTTGAGCGCGAAGGCAATATCCTCTTCCTCACCGTGCCGGACGAGGAAGGCTCCAGCCATGGCATGAAGGCTGCTTCCGCAATGCTGCCTCACTACCTGAAAGAACGAGGCCTTGTGCCGACCGTCATAATCAACTTGGATGCGGCCGTGGATCAGGAGGGCGGCGAATCGGGCCGAGCAGTGTTTACAGGTTCTGTCGGTAAGCTTTTGCCCTTTGTTTATTTTATTGGGAAATGTTCCCATGCGGGCGCGCCTTTTGACGGAATAAACCCTGTTCTCGCTGCTTCGGAATTTGCGCAGGCTGTGGAATGCAATCCCGACTTTCTGCAGGAGCGTCAATCCAGCCCTGGCGAAGAGCCTCCCCCACCGACTATCCTCTATTTTCGCGAATCGCGGCAACACTACGACGTCACCACACCGGACTCTGTCTTTGTTGCGATGAACATTCTCACACATAGCAAATCGCCCCAGGAAGTGTTCGAACTTGTGAGCAAGACCGCATTTGACGCCATGAATAGTTCTATTTCAACACTCCGCGAACGGGCATCCACCATGGCAAGGCGCGTTTCCGGACATTTTGCTTTACCGGTGCGTACGCCGCGTGTGCTCAGTTTTGAAGAATTAGCAGCCCTGGCAGAGCACACAAGCCCTGGTATTTTGGAAAAGACCAGGGCATACGCCATAAACAAATGCCCGGAGGACCAGGTACAACAAACTCTGCTTGTGCTCAAGGAACTTGTCCCCTTCTCCAACATCGAGGGCCCCGCAGTAATTGTTGGCTTCGCTCCGCCGTATTATGCACGCGCCGAGTTGGACAAGGCAAAAAACCTCGATTTTGTGACCCGACTGCGCGCAGAACTTCTTGCCTTTTCTCAACAGACAGGCAAAAGCGTGCGCGTACGTCCTTTCTTCCCCGGCATTTCGGATATGAGCTTCCTTGCTCCTGCCGACACTGCCGAACAAAGAGCCTACGTGCGCAGCCAGTCAGCCATCCTCGATTCCAGCGCTTCAGAAGAAACGCGTATCACCATGGATTGTCCGGTGATCAACGCTGGACCATGGGGCCGGGACTATCATCAAATGGGCGAACGTATCAATATACAGTACGGATTTAAGGAGTTGCCGGATTTGTTGTGGCGCCTCGTGCTTGTGGCGTTCGATGTGGCAAAGGAACAACGCAATGAACGATAGATCCACTGAAAAACCAGCCATCATTTTTGACTTTGGGCGCGTCCTGGGTCTCGACCAAAACGCAGACGTTGTTGCATCCATGGCGAGATTTTTCGAGACGGATATCGAGTCTTATCGTCGAGCTTATTCTTTGTGCAGGAACGAATACGACCGCGGAACTATCTCGGATTTTGACTATTGGAAATCCGTTGCCTCAAGCCTAGACCGGCAAATCACCGAAGCTATGGTCCCCAGTTTGGTAAAAATGGATCTCGAGAGCTGGTTCTCAATCAATTACGATATGTACAACCTTGTTAAGAGATTGCATGCTGACGGTTTTAGACTCTTCTTGCTTTCCAACATGAACTTTGCAGGAAGAGAGAGGCTTGTGAGCCGCAACGAATGGGGCCCCTACTTTGAGCACATGTTTTTTTCCTGCGACCTGGGGCTCATTAAGCCAGAGCGCGCCATCTATCAGTATTGTGTGGAGCAGGCCGGAATAGAACCCGACAACTGCATCTTCATAGACGATTTGCCTGCCAATGTCGAGGCAGCGCGGGAATTTGGAATGTATGGCATTGTGTTTAGGGGCTACGACGCCTTGTGGCCCGAGCTGAGCCGCCGCCTCGGTGCACACGTGGTGCAAAAAGGCAGCTACGCTTACTTATCTGATACACTTTGAGCCATATTTGAGAGGTAACGATGCTTTACGTCGTTTCGCTGGGTGGTTCCATTGTCTCACCCCCTTCTGGCCCTGATGCCACATTTCTAGCCGACTTTACAACCCGTTTGGCCGCATGGTTAGAAAGTGATTCTACCCGGCGCATTATCCTCATTGTCGGCGGCGGAGAACCTGCCCGCAGCTATCAGGAAGCATACCGACGGACCTTCGCATTGCTTGGCAAACAGCTCATGTCCAACGATGCGCTCGACTGGATCGGCATAGCGGCCACGCGACTCAATGCGCAACTTGTAAAGCAAGTCCTGGCTGATTATTGTCTGGACGATGTCGTGACAGACCCTTCGGGACCGATTCAGTTTACAGGCCGAGTCCTGGTTGCCGCCGGGTGGAAACCGGGATTCTCCACCGATTACGACGCCGTGTACCTCGCCGAGCGTTTTGGAGCAAAACTCGTCCTCAATCTGTCGAACATCTCGCAAGTCTATACCGCTGATCCCAAGCGGTATCCGGATGCTAAACCTATCGATGCCATAAGCTGGGAAGAGTTCCAAAAGCTCGTCGGTACCACGTGGAACCCAGGGGCAAATCTGCCTTTCGACCCAATCGCCTCGAATAGGGCAGCGGCCGCCCAGGTCGCCGTGGTCTGCGCAAATGGCAGGAACCTCGACAACGTGTTTAATATTCTGGAAGAAAAACCATATATGGGCACGCTCATTGGGGCAAGGCCAGTGGCAAACTCCAATGAATAACTGCCACGAAGAATCAAAAGGCTATCCGATTGGCTCCTCTAGCCAAGGCTTTCCTTTGCCACGGACGGTGGAAGAATACCGCCAGACTGTGCTCGATGCTATTGCGACAGCCTATGCGTACGATAAACTGACCTTGCAGGAGTATGAGAATCGCGTCGATGTAATACAAAAGGCAACAACGCTGGATGCAATTCTCGCCCAAGTTTCGGACTTGCCACTCAGTTTTGCGCCGCTGGACTCGGATCGAACCATTGCAGCTGTAGACCAAACTCCAGGCTCGGAAAACCCTACGTTTGCCCTCTGTATTATGGGAGAACGCAAATTAACCGGCGAGTGGCTTAAAGGACGAAGCGTAACAAGTATAACCGTGATGGGCGAAACCAAAATCGATTTGCGCAATGCCGCGCTTCCGCCAGGCACACTCAAGATTCAGGCCTTTGCTGTGATGGGCGAGATCGACATTCTTGTACCAAAAGGTGTACCGGTCAGCATGAATGTGGTCCCTTTTATGGGTGAAGCCCGCATACGCAGGGGTCCTGCAGAGAAACGCACTAAAACCGACAGGCTCTTATCCAGTATCGATCCTGGTGGCACGTCGCCTGGAGGGACTGATGCCTCTGCAGCCATAGAAATCTCTGGACTAGCCCTTATGGGTTCGATCATTGTAAAAGCCGGGTGAAGCCAAAAATCAAACCCCCGGTGGTATCTCGCGATTCAGTTGTTATAGCTTCCCTATATCTTGTCTATCAGCATTGAACACTTGCCCGACGGTATGGGTAGCGTTTTCTTCTTCTTGTTGAGCACATTGATAGTGAAATAATAGAGCTTCTCGCTCTCCATGTGGATTTCCCAACCACGCCCGGATTTGCTTGAGAGAATCGTGACCATGTTGCGCTTGAGCGACAGGTTCTCAATCCCCATGATCTCCAGGTTAGGGATGATCCAATCAACGGTCTTCCGCGGCAAAGAGATGTAAAGCCCGATGATATTCTCTATCATGAGTGCCACGCTCGTAAGCCCACAGTATGGCAAATAATGCGGAAGAGGCCAGTCGGGATGCCCTTCCCAATGGGCTTTGCCCTCTTGTTGAGGCTGATACGCGCTCCAGACTATAGGCTTATGATCTTTTTGGTGAGGCGCTTGTTCGCCCTCAGGCCCGCCTTCATTGACATGCATTGAATCCAGCACAAAATAGAGGTGCCTTATGGCGCAATCGCGCGCAAACTCGTAGAAATTGTATTTCTCCAAACCCTTGATCACCATAAACGTGAACGCCGGAACCACCGAACCACGGTAGCCGTTGCCGGTCTTGTCATATTCGGGGCTATCCACGGAGAGCGTCGGGAAGGGGTTCTCAGTCCCGAAACACTGCGGATCTCTTAGTTTTTGAACGAGTTTCTCCGCTCGCTCTTCATTGGGAATTTCGGCAAGAAAAAGCCAATATGTACCAATCGTTTTTACTCGGACCTGATTCTCGTTTTCGTCCAAATCGAAATAGAAACCTTTGTCCGCATCCCACATTTTGCCATTGATTCGCGTCTTTAACGAAAAATAGTCGCGCTTGTATTGGAACGAAATTTCTTTGTCGTTAAGTATGTCCCCCATGGCGGAAATGTACAGCGCATTCATAGCCATGACAGCGTTGAAGTCTACAAGGTAGCGCGCGTTCTCCCGTGGTGAGTTTTCCATACCACTTGCAGCAACCGGCGTGGCATAAAGGCCGTTCGCTTGCTTAAAATTAGCCTCAAGCCATTTGTAATGCTTTATAAGAACTGGCATTACGTCTTTGACTCGCTTTTTGTTTGCGGTTTTATGATACAGGTTGTACTCTGCCCAACCAAAAAGAGGCAAAATGAGCCCCTCCGGATTGTTGGGGTTAAGAATCGGCTGGCCGGTCTGTATGTCGTATGCGGCGCGAATGGCGCCATTCGGCTCCTGTAGGCTATAGAGCGCATCGAGCCCATTGGATGCGGAGAAAATCCGGTTACTGTAGACCATAAAAAAAGACGAAAAAACCTGTTCCAAAACATCCAACGCAGGCTTTTGCGGATAGTAAAAAAACTTTATCTTTTCGAAACTGGTGCCAGGCCCACCGGTTGTCCAACAGTCGGCCACCCACGCCCAGGTTCGATCATAGATTTCGACAAAATCCTGATCATAGAAATGCACACGCGGAAAATCTTTTTTGTTCAAAAGAGAACCCCTCTTCGCTCCACATCACAGGCAGGCAGAACTGAATTTGCCGCCCTGCTCATCAAAGGTATGTCGCCCGACGAATCACTAGCAAAAAACGCACTGTCACTTCAAAAAGCAACGTATTTTTATACACTATAACTCTTTCACTATAATAATCTTTTTTTTGTTTGTCAAATTTCATTGCTGGCGGAATCTTTGGAAATTTTCGAATTCTTTCGGCGCATCCGCACTATACAATCGTCAAGTTTGGCCTTGCCCTTAACGATATCTTCGGCAAGAGACCGACAATCCGGCCCACCGCACGCCCCGCAGTCCAGTCCAGGCAACACCGCAACAATTCTTTCCATGTCTTCTGCCATTCGCAGCGCCTTAGAAAAATCGCGATCCAACATCATCACAGGGGTAGGCAGGATTTCGGTTTCCCAGCGCATCTCCAGATCGCTCGGCGCCACACCGCCGAGCGAAGGGCCAACAGAGCCTTTCGACATGGAAGCACCCTGAGATACAGAAGCATTCAGCGTATCAAGAGAGCCCGAGTCGCCAGAGAATCCGGAGTCGTCCTGACGTTCCGAGGCGGACACAGATATTCTTGCCTGCGCCGCAACTGCTTTTATCGTGCTTCGGGCTACGTGTGGATTGGCAACTGCCATCGGGCCTCCCACGCAGCCCCCAGGACAGGCCAGTGCCTCAATATAGGGGATGTCGGTAAACTTTCCATTGTCAATATCTTCAAATAGCGCAATGACATTCTCAATTCCATCCACAGAGACGGCGCCTGGAATACGCAGCGACTCGAGCTCGCCGTCCGAGCGCGCCCAATCGATTCCCGTTCCCAAGCCGGGATACTGTGAGAATTTCCATTTGGGATGTCTTGGGCTGCCTTCAGCATGTTTATGCTGTGAGGTAATGGCTTTCTCCAGCGAAGGGAAAATATCCTGAAAAGAAAAGACAGCGCTGACCATCGAGGTCTTATAACCAAGTGGAAGCCGAATGGCCGTTACTTTTGATGTACATGGGGTGATAAAAAAAACACCAACCTTGCGCTGATCGAACTGGCCAGGGCACTCGGGAACAGAGTAGCGCAGATCTGCCTGATAGACTTGGGCCAAAAGATCCCGGGCTTGCCGTGCCGCAATCTCCATCGGCTGCAAAAATGGCACCAGGTTAGGCAAGAGGGAAGGGAATCGGAGCTGAATAAGCCGCACGACTACGGGGCAGGCCGACGAAATGAGCGGACGCATCTCAGTTCGCTCCACATAGCGTCGAATTGCTGGGGTCAGGACAGAAGCGCCCCAGGCTACGTCCACCACTTCGTCAAAACCTATGTCGTGAAGGGCATCAAAAACTTGCGCAGGATGGCAGTTCGAACCGAATTGCCCGTAGATGGAGGGGGCGGGCAAGGCCACGCGGATATCGTAATCCGACAAAAGCGACACCGGATCTGTAGCGGATTTCTTTGCACCCTTTGGGCAGATTCTGATGCATTCACCACAATCGATGCAGCGCTCCTCCATTATGTGGGCTTTACCCTGCCGCACGCGGATAGCCCTCGTCGGGCAGTGCCTTACGCACGTGGTGCAGCCCACGCAGAGATTTGCATCGAGATAGACCGAATGAAAAATGCTCACACCCATAT
>JBDKTP010000145.1:0-5787 GCA_039680115.1 Rectinema sp. | reverse complement strand
CGGTCAGGGTCTTTACCGAGGAGGATCCCTATGAAGCGTTCCCTACTTGCATTGCTTGTGCTTTGCCTTGCCGTAAGTTCTGCATTTTCAGCTCCAAAAAGCAAGGTCAAGATTGCTATGATCGTCGAATCTACGGTAGACGATAAGGGCTGGTGCCAGTCCATGCACGACGCCATTATGGCAGTGCAGAAAAAGTATGGCTCAGCTCTTGTCGAGTACAGCTACAGCGAAAAAATGAAACCGGTTGATGCCGGCTCTGCTGCTCGTCAGTATGTAGCCAAGGGCTACGACATTATCATCGGCCATGGTGCTCAGTATAAGAATGTGATGCTGGAAATGGCTGAGGAGTTCCCCAAGACAACCTTTGCATTCGGTACATCTGGCGAAATTGGGCCTAAGAATGTGTTTACCTATATGCCAGAAAGCGAGGAGACCGGCTATATCAACGGTATTATCGCCGGTTTAGTGACCAAAACGAATATAGTTGGTATTGTTGGCCCCGTCGATGGTGGCGACGCTGCCCGCTATAACCGCGGTTTTGTGCTCGGCGTCAAGGCTTCCAACCCGAAAGCACAGGTGCAGATAGCTTATACAGGCAGTTTTGGCGACTTTGTAAAGGCTGCGGAACTGGCTCAAACGCAAATAAAGGCTGGTGCAGACGTCCTTACTGGTTCTGCTCAGCAAGCACTCGGTGGTTTGAGGGCAGTCGCAGAATATAAGGATAAGCCAATATGGTGGCTTGGTCAGGATACTGCTCAGCTCGGTATTCCGGAAAGCTACAAGGTCATCGCGGCTGCAGGCTATGCATATGAAGCCGTAGTCGAGACGCTTATTGACAAGCGACAAGCCGGTGTTCTTGGCGGCGAATGCATTCCACTCAACTTTGCTAATGCTGGTTTCGTCTATGCGTTCAATGACAAAGTGGGCCCCGTACTCACGCCTGCGGTGCGCAAGGCTGCAGAAAAGGCAAAAGCCGATATCACGGCCGGTAAACTGAAGATCGACTGGCAAAGCGTAAAGTAATTCACATGGAAGCAAAGAACGCGACGAGACTCGACTCAAAGAACGGACAAAACTCACAGCCTGCCAAGATACGTGAACTGCGGGTGGAAGGGATCACAAAACGGTTCCCTGGCATTGTGGCCTGCGATTCGGTGGATCTGAGCGTGGGAGAAAATGAGATTCTTGCGCTTGTAGGCGAGAATGGCGCCGGCAAAACGACGCTTATGAACATCCTCATGGGGCTGTACCAGCCCGATGAGGGTAGAATTCTCATAAACGGGCAGCCTGTGCAGTTCAAATCGCCTCACGACGCGTTCGCTGCCGGTATTGGCATGGTGCACCAGCATTTCATGCTGGTGCCGAATATGACGGTGGCAGAAAATGTGGCGCTTGGCCTAAGGGAGAGCCACAAGCCGTTTAAGCTGGATCTTGCCACCGTCAAAAAGCGAATCGAAGAAGTCTCTGAACGTTACAACCTACCCGTACAGCCCGATGCCTATATTTGGCAGCTTTCGGTTGGTGAACAGCAGCGTGTCGAGCTCATAAAGACTTTGTGCTTCGGGGCACGCTTTCTCATTTTGGACGAACCGACAAGTGCGCTCACTCCGCAGGAGACCGATGAGCTTATCGCCCTTTTGAGGCGTATGGCTGCCGACATGTCGATCATTTTTATAAGCCACAAGCTGGCAGAAGTGACGGCACTTTCTGACAAGGTTGCGATTTTGCGTCATGGCAAGGTCGTCTTTAGGGGTAGCACCAAAGAGCAGACGGCAGCGAGTCTTGCTGCGCTGATGACGGGGCACGAGGTTGTCTTGCCTCATAATGAGTGCCTTGTCAATTGCGGTAAGGACTTGCTGGTCGTGCAGGACCTTAGGGTGCGTTCGGATCGCGGTTTTCTTGCGCTAGATGGGCTTTCGCTCACAGTCAAGTCAGGGGAAATCCTTGGGCTTGCTGGCGTGTCGGGCAATGGGCAGAAGGAATTGGCTGAAGCGCTTTCTGGGTTGCGCAAGATTGAGCATGGTAAAATCATGCTCAATGACATCGACATAACGAACAAGAGTCCCCGCCAGATTATAGAGGCAGGGCTCGGCTATATACCGGAAGACCGCAACACTGAGGGTGTCGTCCCGTCGTTTTCCATCAAAGAAAATCTGATACTCAAGGATTTTGCATCGCCGCGTTTTTCTCATGGCGTCTTTATCGATTCAAAGGCTGAGGAGAAAAATGCTGTCGAACTGCAAAAGCGTTTCGACATTCGCTGTTCTTCGCTCAACACGCCTACGGGTTCGCTTTCGGGCGGCAACATTCAAAAGGTAATTCTGGCGCGGGAACTGGCGCGTAGCCCCAAAGTCCTGGTCGCGGTTTACCCGACGCGGGGGCTCGATATGGGGGCAGAGGAGTTTATCCACAATCGGCTTTTGGAACTAAAGTCAAATGGGGTCGGCATTTTTCTCATTTCCGAAGAACTGGATGAACTCACCAATCTCTGCGACAGGATCGCGGTTATTTTTAAGGGAAAAATCTTGGATACGCTGTCTGCAGAGGAAGCGACGCGGTCAAAGTTGGGGCTTCTTATGGCAGGTATCAACCCTGACTCAGTGTCCACAGAGGCCGACACCCCGACACACAGTCCTAGGAGGTCCGCTCATGAAAGCTAAAGACCGCATACTTTACGTTGTGTTTGTTTCGCTTGTTGCGGTCGTGGCTGCCGTGGGCATCGGGGCTATCGTTCTTGCAATTCTGGGCGCAAATATCCTGCAAACGTATGTGGTTATTTTTACTGAGCCACTCAGGGATCTCTTTGGAATAACGGAGGTGCTGGTACGCGCTATTCCGCTCATCTTTGTTGCCCTTGGGATAGCGATTTCGTTCCGGGCTGGTATCTTAAATATTGGCGCGGAAGGGCAAATCCAGATGGGGATTGTGGCGGCTGCGGCGCTGACCATCGCACTGCCAGACGTACCTAAAGTCGTCCTTGTACCGCTGGGCTTGCTTGCAGGAGCCGCGGGAGGGGCTGCGTGGGCTTCGATAGCGGGGTATTTGAGGGCGAAATTGGGCGTAAATGAGCTGCTTTCCACGGTGATGTTGAACTACATAGCTGCGCAGCTCTATGGCTATCTCCTGCGCGGACCGATGATCGACCCTGCAGAGTTGCAGACGGGCTCGGGCACACCACAATCGGTAAGGCTTCCGAAAAATGCGTGGATCGATCGGATCATACCGGGAATGCGCTTGCATTGGGGATTGGCGCTCGCGCTTGTTTTGGCGGTGCTGGTTTACATTCTGATGTGGCACACAACCTGGGGCTTTAAGATGAGGGCTTCCGGCGCAAGTGCGAAAGCGACTCGCTATGCAGGAATAAGCGTAGAAAGCTGCCTCTTATCGGCGATGATTCTGTCCGGCGCCTTTGCTGGGTTGGCAGGTGCCGTGGAAGTCATGGCGGTGCACAGGCGGGCGATCGAAGGAATTTCGTCGGGTTACGGGTTTACGGGCGTCGTGGTGGCGCTTTTTGGCGGACTGCATCCGGCGGGCATAATTCCTGCATCGGTGTTTTTTGGGATCATGCTTGTTGGAACGGACATGACTCAACGCATATTGTCGATACCGGCCAACATGGTTTCTGTACTGCAGGGCGCTGTAATCCTGAGTATTATTGCAGCCAAGATGGTGATCAACGACCCGTACACACAAGAGAAGTTTGCGAGGAAACTTAAGTCGTTCGGGAAATCGCGTGGAGGATCGAGTGGTACACCGCACTCAGGAGCACCTGAGGCCCCGCGCGGCGGGCACAAAGGTGGGGCCGCTGTAACCGATGTAACCGAGGTGGGACAATGAGCGTAGTCACTATTATCCTGAATATTCTTTCGATCGGTATACCGTTCTCGGTCTCGCTACTCCTTGCGTCGCTGGGCGAAATGTTTAACCAGCGCGCAGGGGTCTTCAATTTGGGGTGCGAAGGGATTATGTCGATGGGAGCTTTTGCAGGCTTTATGTCGGCGTATTTTCTTCAGAAAACAGCACTCGGGCCTTATGCAAACTGGATCGGCCTTCTGTTGGCAGCTGGAATTGGTGTGGCGCTGGGGTTACTCTATGCGCTGGTTACGGTGACGTTTGGCGCGCCGCAGGGGATTGCAGGTATTGGCTTGCAAATGTTAGGCACGGGCGTTGCCGGAGTGCTGTTTCGCCACTTTGTGGGTGGCGTGGCAGGAGTGCCGGGGCTTGCAAATCTGCCAATTCCGGGGCTGGTCAAAATTCCGTATATCGGGTCTGTCCTGTTCAACATGAATCCGCTCGCGTATGCGGCTTTCATTTTTGTGCCGGTGAGCTGGTATATCCTGTACAAGACACCCTGGGGGCTCAAGGTAAGGGCTGTAGGCGCCGCGCCCCGCTCCGCCGACACCATGGCCATCAACGTCAGGCGCACGCGCTACCAGGCTCTGGCGGTGGGCGGGCTGCTTGCGGGGGTAGCGGGCGCGTATCTGTCGCTGGGGCAGGCAAAGATGTTCGCCGACGACATCGTCGCGGGGCGCGGCTTCATCGCGGTGGCCCTTGTGTATTTTGGCCGATGGGACCCCTGGTGGATCCTGGGTGGCAGCCTGCTTTTTAGCATTGCGCAGTCGCTGCAGCTTTCCATACAGGTGCTCGGCATAAGCTTCCCCTACGAGTTCGCCGTAATGCTGCCCTATGTTCTGGTGATTCTAGTCCTGTCGTTTACTCGTGGCTCTTCGACACGGGGTCCTGCCGAGCTTGGCGTGCCCTACGACAGGGAGAAGCGCATTTAGTGCGGCCTTTCGGGTGTGCCGTTCGCAGTTCTACTGCCGTCCTCGAGGGATAAAGAGCATCTACAAGGATTTCTTCGTCGTCCTTGCCGGCTTCATCGTTCTGGCGATTTTCAAACTTTTCAAAGAGCGTAAACGGCAAAATCCCGTCTTCGTGGCCTGCCACAAACACGTAGTCGAATTCGAGCCCCTTGTGGCAGCATGAATCGTAAGGATCTAGACCGCTTCAGGTTGCATCTGCAGCGCCGAGTATTCCTTGGGCACAGCGGAAACTGTGTTCAAGCCGATAGACTCCTGCCTGTAGATAATCGTTAAGGAAACGCTCCAAAAGGCGCCGGTCAGAGCCTCGAAAACCGTAGATAGCCTGGTTCGGGTTCCCTATTGTGAAAAGCTCGGTCCTGAAGCGTCCATCCCGTACCGATGGTGTTAAAAGCCGCATACCACCCGCCACAAGATCGTCAAAATCGAACGCATTCGCTTTTTTGAGCTCGTCACGATACACTGCGTATGCTTCCTCCAGAGTTTCGTCGGCTTTGGACACGATTCACAGGATCTGTCTATGCAGAGGTTCATTTATCCCGCAATGCCGCTTCCCTCTTGTGACTTGCAGGCCACACATGGTTCGTCGACTGTATCCCACCTGCGGCCTTGGGTTCGAAGTGCTCGCCAGGAGCAAACACATGGATAACACCGTATTCCCCGTCAAAACCCGGCCTGATGGAAACTTGCCCTGCGCGCATCCTCCCAATAGCCGTTGCCAAGAGCTCGCCGGGCACCTTGCGCGTCGAAAATGACTCGATCTCGCTTTGGCTGCGGTCAAGAAGCAGTGTGAACTCACTTCCTGCCTGTTCGACAAGTGCACGATATGCCGCAGCCACTTTTCTCGAGCTACTTCCCGTGCCGAGAAGCTCGCCCAACATCTCCGGTAAGGGAATAAGCGACGTATAAGGACGCCTATTCGTGCGCAAAGGGTCGCCTTCGGGCAGGCATTGTGCCGTTTCGTCGA
>JBDKTP010000144.1:0-23268 GCA_039680115.1 Rectinema sp. | reverse complement strand
CCAAGGAGCTCCACAATTGGAGTATAGACTGTGTCTGCAAAAGCGAATTTTTGGGTTGAAGTCCGTCTAAAACTGTTATTGGCTCTTTCGATTCCACTCTTCATGTAGGCGGTTGCCGCCTCTTGCTGGTCTAAATCGAGGGTCGTATACACAGAAAGTCCATCTGAATACAGATCCAAGGAACCATAGAGCATATCTTCGAGTTGGCGTCGAACATACTCGCTAAACCATGGAGCCTTATCCTCGCGCATATAGAAGGCAGAGGCCGAAACTCTAGTGTAATCGAAGGAGTCCCAGAAAGCGTTAAATGACTCATCCACTTCCTCTCGAGAGACGAGTTTATGAGACACCATTTGCTCTAGTATCTCTCTAGAACGGCTTCGGGCATTGGCCGGGTTCCTGTAAGGATCATATTTGCGGGGGCTTGCAAGCTGAACGGCGAGGATCGCCGCCTCGGCCACGGTACAATCTTTTGCTGAATGACCAAAGAAGTACTGGCTGGCCGCTTCGACTCCGTAGACTCCAGGGCCCATAACCATTCTGTTTAGGTACATCTCCAAGATCTCATCTTTGGTGTAACGCCGTTCAAGCTGCAAGGCCCACCAGAGTTCCACCAGTTTCCGCTTTATCGTGTAATCCCTGCGGTCGGCATACAATGTCCCTGCGAGTTGCTGAGTTATGGTGGAGCCACCGCCTAGATCTCGGCCTATGATTTTTCCAAAGGCCGCCCTGGTAAGCCCTTTTATAGTGAAGCCTTTGTGGGAATAAAAAGCTTGATCCTCTCTCGTGATAAAAGCGTCGATAAGGTGTTGGGGTAGCTCTTTTATTGAGACAGGATCTCGTTTTTCTTCTGCATAAAACTCAGTAATGAGCCTGCCCTTTATGTCATAAAGTTTGGTGGGTAAAGCACTTGTAAATTCAGTAAAGTTCTCGGTCCGAATGGTGTTGACAGTCTGGCCTAAGGCCAATCCAAGTGCAGCGCCCAGGATGACCACCCAGAGAAGGGAGACAATTAACAGGGTGCGAAACCGCCCATGGGACGTCCTTGCCATAAGTAAAGGTTATACAAACGAGGGGCCTTGGTCAATTGACTGCGTTATTAGCGAGGATACTGGAATTTTATACAGAAAAGGAGTATATATGGTGATGCGATCTATTGACGCAGTTTTCTGGTTTAAATATATTTTTATCTAAAACTGGGTATAAAGTGCAGTTGGCGCTTTTTTGAATCCATTGTTCCCGAGGAGGAACGGTATGAAAGTAGCTATTAATGGTTTTGGTCGAATTGGAAGACTCGTTTTCCAGTCCATTGTTGATCAGGGACTCCTTGGCGTTGGCAAAGACAAGATTGATGTCGTCGGCGTCGTCGATGTCACCACCGATGCGAAGTATTTTGCCTATCAGCTCAAATATGATTCCACGCAGGGCAAAATGAAGGCCGATATCTCCAGCAAGAAGAGCGATCCTTCCAAGGCTGAGGATGACATCCTTGTGGTGAATGGCCACGAAATTGCTTGCATTATGGCTGAAAAAGAGCTCAAGAACCTTCCATGGGCAAAACTGGGAGTCGAATATGTTATTGAGTCCACTGGACTCTTTACCGACGAAAAAGCCTATGGGCATCTTGAAGCAGGTGCAAAAAAGGTAATAATTACTGCTCCAGCAAAGAGCAAGGCAGAAGACAAGAAGATCCCGACCTTCCTTGTTGGCGTCAATTTGGACAAGTACGATCCAGAAAAGAACAACGTCGTTTCAAATGCGTCGTGCACCACAAACTGCCTGGCTCCACTCGTCTATGTGCTTCTTAAAGAAGGTATTGGCATAGAGACTGGCCTTATGACCACCATCCACTCATATACTGCTACCCAGAAGACCGTCGATGGCGTTTCCAAGAAGGATTGGAGAGGTGGTAGAGCTGCGGCTATCAATATCATTCCCTCGACTACTGGTGCTGCCAAAGCCGTCGGCGAGGTTCTCCCCGAAATCAAAGGCAAGCTCACTGGAATGTCTTTCCGAGTTCCTACCCCGACCGTTTCCGTGGTCGATTTGACCTTCCGTGCGGCGCGCGATACTTCAATCGAAGAGATCGATGCGCTTATGAAGAAAGCTTCCGAGACTTACCTGAAAAACCTGCTCGGCTATTGCAATGAAGAGCTTGTTTCTACGGATTTTGTTCACGACAGCAGATCTTCGATCTATGACAGCCTTGCTACGCTGCAAAACAACCTTCCCGGCGAGAAGAGGTTCTTCAAAGTTGTGTCTTGGTACGACAATGAGTGGGGCTATTCCAACCGCGTAGTCGACCTGTTGCGCTACATGGATTCTAAAAAGAAATAAACATTACGATAGTAAGACGCCAGTAAAGAATCTGACAGCAAGGAAGCGCTGATATGATAAAGACAGTGAAGGATGTGGAATTAAAAGGGAAGAGGGTTATCATGCGCGTTGATTTCAACGTGCCCATGAAAGATGGGAAGGTCCAGGACGACACAAGAATCATGGCTGCCCTGCCAACCATAAACTACATTCTCGATCATGGTGCCAAGAGCCTTGTCCTAATGTCTCACCTGGGTGATCCAGACAAGGATGCAGCCAAGGCAAAAGAAAAGGCCGAGAAAGATGGTAGACCCTTTGATCTCGAGGCCTATCTCAACGGAAAGCACAGAATGAAACCGGTTGCCGACTATCTGGCTGCAAAACTTGGTCGTCCTGTTGTGTTCCTGCCATCCTGCGTTGGCCAAAAAGCTGCTATCGAAGCTCTACCTGAGGGATCAGTTGCCATGCTCGAGAATACGCGATTCCATAAGGAAGAGACATCAAAAGATATCAACGAGCAGGAAAAGCTCGCAAAAGAGCTTGCCAGCTATGGTGATATCTATGTTAACGACGCGTTTGGCACTGCCCATAGAGCACATGCTTCTACGGCTACCATCGCCAAGTTTAGCAAGGTGAGCGTTGGCGGCTTCTTGATGGAAAAAGAAGTGGCCAACTTGGAGCCGCTCTTGCACAATCCTCCCAAACCAATGGTAGCAATAATTGGCGGTGCCAAGGTTTCCTCCAAAATTGGCGTGTTAGAGAATCTCCTAAAAACTGCCGACGCGCTGATTATTGGTGGCGGAATGGCTTACACATTCCTTAAGGTGCAAGGACACACGGTGGGCAAGAGTTTAGTTGAAGACGATTATTTGGAGACAGCTAAGAAACTCTTGGTTGATGCTAAAGAGAAGGGTGTAAAAATCGTTTTGCCTGTCGATCATATCTGCGCCGCAAGCTTCTCTGCCGATGCGTCTGCAGTGTCAGTTGACGGCGTCGATATCCCGGACAACTTGATGGGTATGGATGTAGGTCCTAAGACCCTGGATCTTTATGCTGCTACCATTGCAACGGCCAAAAGTGTGCTTTGGAACGGCCCTGTGGGCGTGTTCGAATTCGACGCTTTTGCCAAAGGTACGGAACAAGTTGCTAAGCTTGTGGCTGCAGCTACGAAGCGCGGTGCCTTGACTGTGGTTGGTGGTGGCGATTCTGTTTCTGCGGTCAATAAGTTTGGGCTTGCTTCTTCCATGAGCCATGTGTCGACGGGCGGCGGCGCTAGCCTCGAGTACCTGGAGGGCAAAGTTCTTCCTGGCATTGCATGTCTGGAGCAAAAATAGGATTTAGTTGTAACTGACACCATATCTACATTGATGCGGTTGTCAAGTCTTTCGACTTTTTAAGGTGTTTTTTGATGTATCCAAAAGTTCAAAGAAAAGGCTGCCGAGGTATGACTGTGGCAGCTTTTTCTTTGATGAAGCCTGAAATCCCAAGAATCGATTTGGAAGTCGCATAGACGAAATGAAGAGATCTGATGAAGAGATTCTAGGCACACAGAACAAGGGCCAAGAAAAGGTCAGACACAAGGCGAGGTGAATATGCGTTCATACTATATTGCAGGTAACTGGAAAATGCACAAGACCGTATCGGAGTCTGTGCAGCTCGCACAAGAGCTCAAGGATAAATTGAGTGGTTCAAAAGAGAAAATTATGATTGCTCCTGCGTTTACGGCTCTGGATGCCGTTTCAAAGGTGCTGGAAGGCTCCAACATACTCCTGGGAGCTCAGAATATGGGGCCCGAAGAGCAGGGGGCTCATACTGGCGAAGTTTCGGTACTCATGCTCAAGGATATCGGTGTCAAGGTCGTCATTTTGGGACATTCAGAGCGCCGGCATACTTATCTTGAAACAGACACACTTATCAACAAGAAAGTTCGTCTCGCTCTTGCTCATGACATGGAAGTAATACTTTGTGTGGGCGAGACATTGGCAGAGCGAGAGGCCGGTATGCTTGAATCTGTGGTGTCGACCCAACTCAAGGAGGGGTTGTCTGGTGTGGGTGTGGATGCACTTAGCAAGGTGACAATCGCCTACGAACCGGTGTGGGCTATAGGCACGGGTAAGACCGCAACCCCAGAAGATGCCGACACCGTGCACGCCTATTGCCGCTCGGTCATTGGCGGTCTCTATGGTGAAGAAGCCGCTAAGAACGTAGTAATTCAGTATGGTGGGTCGGTAAAGCCGGAAAATGCTGCTGCTCTTATGGCCAAACCCAATATTGACGGCGCTCTTGTTGGCGGTGCGAGCTTGGATGCTAAGACTTTCGTTCCGATCGTGCAATTCTGTTCATAGAAAAGGTATTGCACGTTCTGGAAGTCTCGTGTAGTATAGCTACGCTTGGGCCCGACGGGCACGCTGCAACTTTTGTAAGATTGGAGTCTTTACATGAGTGTTTTGAGCATACTCCTTCTCGTTCTCTTTATTGTTGTCTGTGCGCTTCTCATTTTCTTTGTAGTTATCCAGGATGAAGATTCTGGTTCGATTGGCGGAGTGTTCGCAGGTAGTTCCAACAGCGCGTTTGGTTCTCGTTCTTCTAACGTCGTTGTCAGGATAACCTATTCGCTTGGGGCGCTGTTTTTTGTTCTGGCATTTGTCATGGCCCTTATCAACAGAACGCCTACTGGGAACATTCAGCAAGTTGTAAACGAACAGCAGAAATCCGACCAGACTACGACGAGTCAGGAGTGGTGGAAGACCAATAACGGTCAATCAAGTAACGGCCAATCAAGCCCCTCATCTTCTGAAAGTACAGGGACTACCAATCAGGCAGCACCTACTTCCAACGGAAGTTCTTCAGGGTCCACGAGTAGTCCAGCAAGTTCGGAGAGCTCCAACACTGAAAGCCAAACAGGTACTCCTTAAGTAGCCCTTTTGTACCAGAACTACAGTGAAATAGAATACGGGACAATGCAGACTGCGTTGTCCTGTTTTTTTTGAGGGGAGACCCTCTGATCTGATATTATAAGCGTGAAGAGCATGGTGGCCATAGAATCGCGCATTCACTCCCATGACGCAGAGGCTGTGCTTAGAACCCTCATAGAAACCAAATCGTTTCAGCCAGTCTCCTCCGATTTGCATACGCTTGACTTGGCTTCTTCTTCGCAGTAGTACTCGGGCGGAACACATAATTTGGCCATTGTTTGCCCTATGTTCGTTCTCTTTTTTTGTTAAAGTCTCGTTTTTAGTCGGAGTTTTGTTTTGAAGCGAAGCATTTTTGTGTTACTTTTTAAATGAGCATGTGTTCTTAGCCCAAAGAACGTGCGGATCCATGGCCTTAAGCGGCCTTGATCATTATCGGTGTTTTTCGAGGGTATTCAAGCAATTCGAGGAAGAGCAATGCGTGTAGCGGTTGTTGCCATAAGCGATAGGAACTCCAGCAAACTGAGATCGATCGCCGGAGCTTGTGTGGCTACCCTTAAGGCCCAAGGACATGATACTGAACTTTTTTTCAATCTTGACCCTCGGGTGTCGTATTTCGATTTTGTAGTCTTCTGCTCCGAACCCAAAGGGCTTGGTAGTTCCACTGGTACGTTACTGGCGCATCAGCTAGATTTTGCCAGCGGGTTGGAAGGCAAGAGAAGCGCTGCTGTCATGGTGCGTTCTGGCCTTGCGTCAGGCAAGGCACTTCAAAAGCTCATGGCAACCTTAGAGAACCAAGGCTTGCGTATAGTGCAAAGCCAAATTGTGTCGAATACGTCGCAAGTGCCGGTGATCATGAAGGAAACACCAATCGAAAGGCCATAAGCGCATGAGAAACTATTATGAAGTCTTGGGAGTGCCACCGGATTCGCCCCCAAGTACGATAAAGAGCGCCTTCCGCAAAAAGGCCAAGAAACTCCATCCCGACCTCGCTAAAGCACAAGAAAGCGACATTGGAAGGGAAATAGCGAGCATTAATCTGGACGAACTCGAAAGCGATAAGACGGGTTCAGTCGCTTCCGTACGCGAGTCTGCGATGCGTCTTGTACTCGAAGCGTATCGTATTCTGTCTGATTCGGAAAAACGTCGAGCCTATGACCGTTCCCTTAGGAAGCAGCAAACTGAACAGAATGGTTTTAATTACCATACCTTTCTTCGACAGCGGTCGGGCGATCCGCAAAGCCAGGCTAAACTCATCGTCTATGATTTGCTTCACAATCTCGAAGATGAGGCCCTTGAGGTCTATGAACGCTCGAAAGGTTTTGGCGATTTTCGTTTGGAGCGCTGGATGGACCGTGGGGACGCAATGGATGCGGAATACTGCATTGCAGAAGAATATGAGAAGCGTGGGAAGCTCTTGAAGGCTTATGCAATATACAAACGACTGATTGGCATGGAGCAGGAGAAACCGTGGTTTAGGTACTATTTTGATGTGGTGGCTTTGCGTTTTCGTACGCTTCTCTTACAAAAGCTCCCTGGAAGGATCGATGAAGATGACTATCTGGACAGGTTGACGGAAGCGATATCGCTCAACATTGGAGTCCGGGATTCTGCACAGTTCCTGAGGAAAAAAGCTGAAATACACTTGCGTCGAAAAGAATTCGACGCGGCGAGACAAGAATTGGATATGGCGGCTGCATTGGTCCCCCGGCTGCCAGGTCTGTCGGCGGCACGAAAGCGCCTGCCGGAGATGGAAAGCGAATAAAACGCGACATCACGAGTAAGAGTGAGCAAAAGGGTGGCTTTAGACGGTAAGAGATGCTCCATCGTCTTGTTCGTAATGATCAAGTCTATTGATAAAGCAAACGATTTGGTTTACCTTCTAAACAATAGTTTGTTATAAAACAATAGGTACATATCCGTGGGTTAGACTTTTTTCTACCCAAATTTCAATTTACGGTGAGTCACAAGAATGATTAAACGAATGCTAACTTTGTTTCTCTTGGTTTCTTCTCTGGCGTTGGTAGGCGCGCAAACTGCTATAGATAAGCCTGCAGCGACCATCAAATTAATACGTCAGGAAGTCATTTCGGTGCGCCAGCTCAAGGCTGATGTAGAAAAACTTCAGAAAGTGACCAATACAACCTGGACGCCTGATCAAATACGTATAGTTCTTGATAATAGAATCAATAGCATGTTGTTCTTGCAGTACTGTGAGCGTGAGAAAATATCAGTTTCCGACACTGAAGTCAACAATGCGCTTGCACAGATGAAGGCAAGCCTTGGCGCCAACGCTACAGACGCTGACTTGGAAAAGGCCTTGCAATCAAGCGGCGTTTTTGTCGAACCAAAGACCTATGTCAAGCAGCGGCTTTTGTTTGAGAATTATATCAAGCTTAGGCGCGCCAACGATCTTAAAGCAGCAATGGTGCAGCCAACAGCAGATGAAATCCTAAAGGCCTATGACTTAGCTAAAGCTTCGCTCGTGCAGCCAGATACTATGAGAGTAAGTGTTCTCTATGTTGATACACGAGGTAGCAGCGATGCCGATTCCAAAAAGGCTAAAGCTTTGCTGGATTCTGTTGCCGCTGCCTTAAAGACAAATCCATCCAAGTTCGACGAATATGTTCTCAGAGCTGGAGATGCCGCCGGATACAAGGCAATCCCTTCCTTATACATTGAGAAAACTTCTCAGAATAGGTCCCTTTATGGCGCTGATCTTTTTGATGCGATTTTTAAGTTGAAAGCTGGGGAAATCTCGGGCGTTGTACAAAGCCCCACTGGTTACCGCATCGTTCGGGCGAACGAGTTTATTCCGCAGAAACAATTAGGCCTCTCTGATACAATCCCGGGTAACGAAAATGTTACAGTTCAGCAGTATATTGCGTACCAGCTGCTCAATGATAAACAGGCTAAGTTCTTGAGCGACGCCGAGGCGGACCTTGTCGCAAAAATCAGGAAAGAAGCAACCGTAAAGGTTTTCGACGAAAACCTTAGTTGGTAGGTTCGGGACAAATTTCAAATGGCCTCTCGACGCAAAGCAAGAATTCTGGCGTTTCAAGCACTTTATGCCTGGGAAACCTCCAAGACGTCTTTAGACGAATTGTTGAAATTCCCTTGGTTGGAAGACTCCAAGCGAGATCAGCTCGAGGATGATATTGCCGCTTTTTCCATGGTGATGATAGCAGGTACGATAGAGAATATCGACGCAGTAGATACCTGCATAAGACGGCATTTGTCTCACTGGCCCTTTGAGCGACTCAAGAAGGTAGATCTTGCAATTCTTCGGGTTGGAACCTATTGCTTGCTTTTTCAACGCGATATGCCGGCGCAGATCACTATTGACGAGGCAATTGAGATTGCGAAAGAGTACGGGTCGGAAGATTCGTATAAGTTCATAAATGCGGTCTTGGATGGCATCCACAAAGAGAATCCATGAAGTGTGCACAAAGCATAAAGAGAATAAGAAATGATTAGAATCAAAACACAAAGTCAGATCGAAGGGATTAGGGCATCGTGTGAACTCCTTTCAGAGCTTCTGAAACTTATCACTCCGATGGTTCAACCCGGAGTGTCACTATTGGAAATCGATAAGTTCGCCAAAGACTATATAATCCATCATAAAGGGTATCCCGCTTTCTTGGGTTATGAAGGATATCCTGCTTCGCTTTGTTTATCAGTGAACGAAACGGTGATTCATGGCATTCCAAGCAATCGAAAGCTTATCGAGGGTGATATTATCGGCATAGATGGTGGGATTATCCTGAATGGCTACTATTCAGATGCGGCCATAACCTTGCCAGCTGGTAAGACAACACAAGAAGCAGAAGACCTAATGCGTGTCACTCGCGAGTGCCTCGAACTGGGCATTGCTCAGGTCAAGCCTGGCGCACGGATACACGATATATCCAGGGCCGTTTTTAGTCATGCAACAAGTCACGGGTACGGTGTTGTGCGGCAATACTGTGGACACGGTGTAGGCCTGGAAATGCATGAGGATCCTCAGATTCCCAACTATGTCTCCATTGGGCCCAACCCGCGCCTACAGCCAGGCATGGTGATTGCGATTGAACCAATGATCAACGCCGGTAAACCGGACGTTAAAGTCCTGGCTGACGACTGGACTGTCGTAACAATGGACAAATCGCTTTCTGCGCATTATGAACACACCGTTCTTGTAACCGAGACAGGTCATGAGGTTTTGACTTCGTGGACTTATCCTTCATAAATTTATGTGTTTAAAATAATTAGTAAAATTTCACAATAATTCTTCTGTACACTTTTGTAACAATTTTGATTATCTTTGTTTTAGAAATGTGCAATACCGGCGCCGCTTTGCTGGCGCCGGAAGTTCTACATAATCAAGATTGGAGCGTCCTATGGATATCAAGAAAAGACTTTACTCAAAGAAATTCTTTATTGCTAATCTCGTGATTCTTGGGGTGATCATTGGTTTTGTTTTTGCATTCATTGCAGGTAAAGGGCTCGGCAAGCCAGCGAATGGTCAGGTTGCATCCGGGAGCTCTTATAATGCGGCTATCCCTGGCGTTGCTGCCGATACTTCGACTCCAGAGCTCACGGCTGAGATCAATGCAGCCCTGAATCAAGCAGAAGCCGTGCAGGATGCTTTCCGCTATGTGGCAAAAACGACACTCCCTGCGGTAGTCGAACTCGATGTCACCGAGAAAGTTTCGGACACGAATAAGAACTTGCCTAGTATCCCCTTTGAGTTCTTTTTTAATCAGCCCGACGATGGTGGTATGCCCGATACGACGCCTCAGGAAGGTTTAGGGTCCGGTGTCATTGTCAGGAGAACTGGCAATACAGTGTATGTACTGACGAATAATCACGTTGCGGGCAATGCGGATAAGATCAAGGTTATCTTGAACGATGGTCGCGAGTTTGACGGAAGCCTTGTTGGCGCCGATGAGCGCAAGGATATTGCGCTCGTCAAGTTTGAAACGACTGACAAGGATATTGTCGTAGCCAAACTGGGTGATTCTTCCAAGATTGAAGTAGGAGACTGGGCTATTGCAGTCGGCAGCCCATTCGGGCTTGTTTCGTCGGTGACTACAGGTACCATCAGCGCAGTGGGAAGAAACGGTGGCCCTGATGGCAATATCAACGATTTTATTCAGACCGATGCCGCGATTAACAAGGGCAACTCTGGTGGAGCACTTGTCAACATCCGAGGCGAGGTCATCGGTATCAACACGTGGATTGCGTCTCCGACAGGCGGCTCTGTGGGGCTGGGTTTCGCAATTCCAATCAACAACGTCAAGGGTGCCATAGATGATCTCATTACGCACAAAGAGGTCCAGTACGGTTGGTTGGGAGTGAGCCTCCTGGACATTACGTCCGACAAAGCAAGCGCAAAAGAAATGGGTCTTGATGGCAAGAAAGGTGGCTTTGTTGCGCACGTATTTCTTGGAGGTCCAGCCGATAAGGCAGGAATTCTGCCAGGGGATTTCATTACTGCCATTAATGGCACACCGGTAAAATCTCAGGACGAGCTGGTTCGAAAAGTTGGAGATATCCCTGCGGGCACCTATGCAACTATCACGATTATTCGCAATGGTACACAGCGAGAGGTTCGGACGAGGATCGACCTGCGAGACAAAAATGTAGCAAGCAGCAACAAGGATTTGTTCCCCGGCGTTTCAGTCGTGAGCCTTAATTCGGAGTCCATCAATAAGAGCAAACTCCCTTCTAATGTCAAAGAAGGAGTTGTGGTTGCTGACGTTATAGCCAAGAGCCCTGCATCGGTAATGGGAGTGAAGATCGGCGATATCATTACGAAGGTTAATGACCAGAAAGTGACTTCGATGGCCAATTTCTACCTGCTGTTGAACGAGCAGGGCAAGTCGAAACTCACCTTTACCATTGTAAGGGATGGTCAGACCCTCGATACTCTTGCTTTTAATAGAAAGTAAGGATATATTTCGAGACTTCAAATAGTTATATCTTTCGAGGTCTCGATGCACAAAGAATTCGTTCCTTACGACACCATTAGAAACAATGCGTTGAAGCTTGCGTACAAGATTTATAAAGACGGCTTTATCCCCGATGTGATCTATGTATCACTTCGGGGAGGAGCTTATCTGGGCAACGTGATGAGCGAGTACTTCAAGTTCATAAGGGGAGAGGACAAACCTGTGTTCTATGCCGCGGTTGTTGCTCATTCATATGCCGATGTCGACACCCGCGAGACTATAAAAATAGATGGTTGGACCTACAATCCCGATTTCTTGAGAACCGGCGACAAGGTTCTGCTGGTTGATGACGTTTACGACTCTGGTAGAACGATAAACTATCTTACTCAAGTGATCATGCAGCGGGGACTTTCCAGAGAAAGTATCAAAGTGGCAGTACACGATTACAAGGTGCGCGAGTACGTCGTAGAGCAGCTACCTGTTCAACCTGACTATTGGTGCCGAAAGATCGAGATAAAGACCCCCGAAGACGAGACCTGGATCCACTATATGAGCCACGAACTTGTGGGCTTAACCAAGGAAGAAGCCGAGAAATACTATATCTCGCAAGATCCAGAGCTGGCGGAGCCAATGAGGATCATAACTGGCTGATCACGTAGCGGATCACAGCCGGTAACCATGCGGAGCACAGGTATTCAAGTACAGGTATTCTAAGCTGTATTAAATTACTGTGCCTTCTGGAACTATCGTATTTTTCGGGATCACAATGATGCCGTCCACCATGTAGTGCGTTGGGTATTCGCCGTTTGCACGATCTATGTTGTCTATTCCAATTCTACAATTCGCCCCAATACGAGCGTTCTTGTCTATGATTGCGCGTTTGAGGATGCTGCCGCTGCCTATACCTATGTTGGGGATGCCTTTTTCCAGGTTGTTTTTCTTTTCCCGATCGGTCTCGTAGCGATCTGCTCCCATACAGACAACCCCATCCAGACTTGCGCCAGATTCGATAATTGTGCGTACGCCAACGATGGAGCGCGTTATAGACGCGTTTGTGATGATACAGCCATCAGAAGCCAGTGCCATATTGAGCGTGCAGTAATTGAGTTTGGATGCAGGTAAGTTGCGGTTGTGTGTGTAGATGGGCTTTTCTTCGTCATAGAAGTTGAATTGAGGATTGATATCCGTTAGTTGTATGTTGGCTTCGTAAAAGCTCTTGATTGTACCAATGTCTTCCCAATATCCGTCGAATAAGTAGGCGTTTATGCGCTCCTTCTCTAGAATATCTGGGATCACTTCCTTGCCGAAGTCGTTGGAATCATTGTCCAAGGCCTCCTCGAGAAGCGCAGCATCGAAGATATAGATTCCCATGCTTGCCAAGTATTCTTTTTCCGGGCTCGCTCCGGGCAGCCGTAATGCGTCGGGGATCTTGAACTCATCAATATTCTTTGTGGGTCCTGGTTTTTCCAAGAAAGCCTCGATACTGGAATCGGCTTTGATTTTCATTATACCAAGGTCGTTGGCAGTGGCGCGGTCTACGATAGTACCTGCAATAGTAAGGCGCGCTCCCGATTCCACGTGCTTCTTGAACATGTCGGCAAGGTCCATGCGGTAGAGTTGATCGCCCGATACAATAAGGTAATGGGTGGGATTCTGCGGCCTAAAATGAATAAAGTTCTTGCGCACAGCATCGGCAGTACCTTCATACCAACCAGAATGAGAGGGTGTCTGTTCCGCAGCCAAGATTTCTACGAATCCACCAGAAAACGAGTCGAAGTTATACGATCTGGATATGTGAAGATGCAGGCTTGCCGAGTTGAATTGAGTAAGAATGTATATCTTTTTGAAACCTGCATTGATGCAGTTAGAAAGAGGAATATCGACGATTCGAAATTTACCACCAAATGGTACTGCCGGTTTTGAGCGTTCTTTTGTAAGCGGATAGAGCCTTGTACCTTTACCTCCACCAAGAACAATAGATAGAACTTTTGCCATAAGTGGTTCCTTTCTGCAGATCTGCACTACGCTGTTTACCCAAAGGGCTTGCGTGTGTAAAGTATAGCCTATGATACGTGAATCTGCCACAGATTTTTTGCTTCAATTTGAAGAATGGCTGTCTGGGCGTGGAGAAATAGCCTGGAAGCATCATATACCCTCGACGTCCCCAGAATTTGTCGATCTCCCTCACGACTTAAGCCCGACCTTGCAAGCTGCTCTTGAAAAACAGGGAATCTCTCAGCTTTACTCGCACCAATCGCAATCGTATAGATTGGCGCGCCAGAATCGGGACTTCGTTGTCGTAACGCCGACTGCCTCCGGCAAGACGCTCTGCTACAATCTTCCTGTTGTGCAGACCCTCTTGGAAGACCCCGAGGCCCGTGCGCTTTATCTTTTCCCTACCAAGGCCCTGTCCCAGGATCAACAGGCGGAGCTCAACGAGATAGCGCTCGGTGGAAGCCTGCCAGTAAAGATACAGACGTATGATGGCGACACACCGGCGTCTTTAAGGACAGTGGCCAGAACCTCCGCCCGTATCGTGATCTCTAACCCAGATATGCTACATTCGGGTATACTCCCTAACCATACAAAATGGGTCAGTTTTTTCTCGAAGCTGCGCTATGTAGTGGTGGACGAAATGCATTCGTATCGCGGCGTATTTGGTAGCCATGTTGGCAACGTATTGCGGCGATTGCAGCGTATTGCTGCTTTTTATGGCGCGCACCCTGTGTTTATTTTTTGTTCGGCAACTATAGCAAATCCTCAGGAATTAGCTTCGTCGCTTATAGAGAAGCCTGTTGAGCTTATTGATCATAATGGCGCTGGGTTAGGCGACAAGACACTCTTTTTCTTTAATCCCGCGCTCGTCGATCCGGTCCAAGGCATTAGACGGTCGAGTGCCACGGAATCCGAACAAATAGCCCTTTATCTGCTCAAGTATGGTGTAAAAACGATTCTTTTTGCACGATCGCGCCTACAAGTGGAGCTTATCGCCTCATACATGACGGAGAATCTTGCCAATCCATATAACGAAAACAATGGCATCAAAGTAAGTCCATATCGCTCAGGTCTATTACCCTCAGAACGGCGTGCGATAGAGAAAGGCCTGCGCGAGGGCAGTATTCAGGGCGTAGTATCAACCAATGCCCTGGAACTGGGCATCGATATTGGAGGCCTTGATGCTGCGGTCATCGCCGGTTACCCTGGCAGCTCCGCATCTTTCTGGCAACAGGCTGGTCGTGCGGGGCGTCGAGGGGGAGCTTCGCTTGCCGTTTTTGTTGCATCGTCCGCCCCTTTGGACCAGTACTTTGCTACTCACCCTGAGTTTTTTCTCTCTCAAGGCGCCGAAGCGGGGCACGTGGACTTGGATAATCCCTATATCTTCAGCGACCACATAAAATGTGCTGCGTTCGAAATTCCCTTTGCAGACAAGGAGTGTTTTGGCAGTAGTTCCGAAGAAGACACAGAGGAAGCCCTGGCATTACTCGAGAGCGAGGGAGTACTTCGTCATACCGCAGCAAGATGGTATTGGTCCAGCGATGGATACCCAAGCGAGGCAATTTCCCTTCGCTCTGCCACCTCGGACAATGTCGTCATAGTCGATACAACCAGGGGTGCCTACTCGGTAATTGGAGAAATGGATAGGGTGAGCGCAAAGGAACTTTTATTCGAAAAGGCCGTTTACATTCACCTTGGACGTCAGTATATGGTCAAGCAGCTCGATATAGAAAAACGGCTCTGTCTTGTCGAACGCAGCGATGTGGAATACTGGACGGACTCCATAACGAAGACGGATCTCGAGGTGCTGACCGAAGACGTTTCGGAGGCTCTTTTCCCTGATGATGCTTTTGCTGGTTCCGTTTTTAAGCGTGTCGTGGGCGATGTCCTGGTGCGTACTCAAGCTGAAAAATATAAAAAACTTCGCTTCTACACCAATGAAAACGTAGGATATGGCGATATTTCGCTCCCTCCAGAAGAGATGCAAACCCGTGCCCTGGCCCTGGTTTTTGAAGACGGTTCACGTGCTGGCAAACTTCTTAGTGCCGAAGATCCTGCTTCCTGTGCTGCAATACTTGTGGGTGTAGGAAGGCTATTTACCTCGTTAGCGCCGGTATTCCTGCTTTGTGATCCCAAAGACCTCGGCATCTCCGAACGTGTGCGAGATCCTCATTTTGGATGGCCTACGCTCTATTTGTACGACAAATATCCTGGAGGCACAGGGCTAGCCGAGGCGCTTTCTGAAAAACTCATGCCTCTCTTGAATGCGTCGCTCGAACGGATTGAGTCTTGTCCGTGCGCAGATGGCTGCCCGTCCTGTATCGGCGTGGACTTGGTTTCAACATTTGTTCCAATGTCCGTGCCGAGTGGGCAGCAAGGTCCGCCTGGCCAACGACAGGATTTTGACAATCACGCCATCAACTTCAAACAAAAAGTCGCCGCTTTTTTGCGAGGGGGTCTCGAGTAACTCCGATGGCTTCGCTCAAGAAA
This sequence comes from Rectinema sp., assembly GCA_039680115.1. Classification (GTDB taxonomy): domain Bacteria; phylum Spirochaetota; class Spirochaetia; order Treponematales; family Rectinemataceae; genus JAFIHQ01. The sequence goes on along the minus strand of JBDKTP010000144.1, from coordinate 7,622 downwards.
CGTTTAGCCCTCATAAAAGATCTGGGGCTAACTCAGGCATCGCACCTTACAAAACCTGTCAAAGAGAGACGGCCCGGCGGGAGCCTCGTATCGGAAAATGAACAGGGCGTAAGCCAAATCACGGTAAGAAAGCCAGTTCAACAGAACAGTTCTACGGGTTCTGGGAGTTATCCTCCCCGCTGGGGAGCAGGATGGCGGCAAATTGGTCAGCATTGCTTTATTAGGTCAACTCTGTCCTCTTTTGCCATTGGGGACGAGTTTCCGCTAACGATCGATATACGGATGTTTGAAAAACTCTCAAGAGCAAGGCTAGGCTTTGTCTCAGCTGATTATTCAAAAGACTATAGAGTCGAGCTCGACACCATGACATTTTTCGATTTGGAGACGACAGGCCTCTCCGGCGGCTCTGGGACGATCGCGTTTCTTGCTGGACTTGGGTATTTTGAAGCTAGGAACTTTGTTGTGGACCAGGTTTTTATTGACGATTTCCCTGGAGAAATGGATTTTCTTTCGACTATCCTGAGCTACTTCGAAAAACGCCCCACGGTAGTAAGTTACAACGGTAAAGCCTTCGATATTCCGTTACTGCGAACTCGATGTATTATGAACGGCCTGCCTGTGCCTCACTTTCAAAGCCTCGACCTTTTACATCCGGCGCGACGGTTATGGAGCCACACTCTTCCTTCGTGCTCACTACAGGTTTTGGAATCGGCAATTCTGGATGTAGAGCGAGAGAACGACGTTCCAGGCGCCTTTATCCCACAGATTTGGCTCGATTATGTCAGAGACGGGGCCAGTTTTCTCACTGATGGATTTCGATCAGATGAGGACTACGACTACGGTTACGACTGTAGCAGCCAGAATGTGGTCGGCCCAAGAATGAGTAACGTATTGACGCACAACGAGCAGGATATAGTGTCGCTCGCCAAATTGTTCTATAGAATGATCTCCATGGTTGAGTGTTCTCGACAGATCGGCAGTGCCGACATAACAAGCTTGTCCTGCATGATGGCTTCGTGTGGACGCATAGAGGCAGCAATCCAGCTTCTGGAACAGGCCGGCACAAACGGTGACGAACGAGCGCTGATTACTCTTGCACGCTATTACAGACGTGGGCGAGCCTTAGAAAAGTATAGGGAAACCATTTCAAGGCTGAATTGCCTTACCTTCAATTCTTGCATCGAAAAGGCCAAGTATTGGGAGCATATGGAGAAAAACTTTAAGGCGGCCCTTGAAGTTTCTCAAGAGGCCATGATGATTCTTGACTCCGAGGCAAAGCAACAGTCGCCTGACAAGCTCTTAAAATTATCAAAAAAGAAGGCGCTAGTCCAAAAGCGAATATCGAGGCTTAACGAAGCACTGCAGAGAAACCAGAAATAGGCACTTGAAGGCAAACCCAGAGAAGAAACCTTTGCGCCGGACTTAATGGCTAACTTGAAGGGGCACGAAGGGTGTCTCCGAGCTGACCACAAGCCCCCATGACACCGCGACCACGATGGAATCTTGTAACTACCGTGATACCTGCATCTTCAAGTATTCTGGTGAAGGCCGCAACTTTGGAAGGCTCTGGCTCCACAAAAGGAAGGCCAGGAACCTGATTCCATGGTATGAGATTGACCTGCGCCTTGAGCGGCGGGATCCATTCTGCAAGCGCTAAGGCATCTTCTTTTTCGGTATTCTTATTACCGAGCAGGGCTAACTCAAGGGTTATTCGTTCGCCAGTTTTGTTCTGATAATAAACGAGCGCATCTTTAAGTTCTTGGACATTCCACTTTTTATCCACGGGCATGAGTTCCGAACGCAGGTTGTCGCGGGCTGTAGTCAGCGATATGGCAAGCCGCACGAGAGGACCTTCGTTAGCAAGTTTTTTAATCCCGGGCACAATTCCACTCGTAGAAATCGTGATTTTTCGATGTGACATACCGATACCTTCAGGATCGGTCAACAAGGCGATTGCCTTGCTTACGGCTTCAAAGTTGAGAAGCGGTTCGCCCATGCCCATAAAGACCACGTTGGAAATGGGCCCACGCCGGTTGGCAAGGAAGTGGAATTGTTCCAAAATTTCATCAGGACCCAGATCGCGCAAGAAGCCTAGCTGGCCAGTTTTGCAAAATTTACAGCCCATGGGGCATCCAACTTGGCTCGAAAGGCAAGCCGTTTTGCGTCCTTCTATGTCCTCAAGGAGCACACATTCTACGGCTGACCCATCTCGAAGCCGAATTTGCAACTTGAGTGATCCGTCGGGATCTTGCATTTCGGTGTCGACGCTAGAAGAGAAAACAGTCCCAAATCTCGCCCTAAGGTCGGCTCGTTCGCCCTTAGGCAGGTTGGTCATCAGGTCAAAATCTGAAACTCCATGTGCAATCCACTGGTAGAGTTGTTTTGCCCGATATGGCTGCCTTGCATCTAAGCATTGCAGTATTTCTTGCACGCTCATACCCGACAAATAGAGCGCATCGCTTTTTGTGTTTATGGTAGAGAATCCTTGATCCACTAAAGTCCCCTAGTAAAACGCGTTATTAGATCAAAAATTGCCCGAATCTCACGGATTCTTTGCTGTAAGTTTAGCTAAGGTATCCTGTACGAAGGGATTCTTTATACCAAGTTTTTGGAACTCACTGAGGATATCTATGGCCTGCTGGCGCTGGCCAGCTCCCAGGTAGCATTGTGCAAGCTCCATGTAAATGCGGTAATTCTTTGGATCGTTCTGAATGATGGTGCGTAGACTCGTAATAGCGTCGTCGTATTTACCCTGTATTCGTGCAATTACGGCCAAGCCCAGAATTGCATAAACATCATACTCAATATTGAGGGCATCTTCGTAACACTTGGTGGCTTTGTCGAGTTCTCCCATATTCCTATAAGCATCGCCAGCCCTGGTAAGAATTACTTTGTTGCGAGGATCCTTTTCCAGGATCTTGTTCCAGTAGGTCAGCGAAACGCTTTGTTTACCTATACCTCTATAGCAGTCGGCAATCCCAAAAAGCGCGTAGAAATTGTCTGGTTCGCGCTCCAGAGCTTTCTCAAAATAGGGGATGCCTTTATCAAACTGTTTTAGCTTCCGATAGCAGTTACCGATCGATGTCAAGACTCGAATATCAACCTGATCTCCCTGCAAATCCACCATTCGCTGCCAATAGCCGAGCGCTTCCTTGTATTCTTTAAAGTCGTAGTGGAGATGTCCAAGGCCTATGAGGGCGTAATGGTTGTCTGGCTCCATCTCCAACACTCTCTGATAGATCGCTTTTGACTTTCTAAAATCGTGTACTTTTCGATAGGCATCTGCCACACGGGTTAGCACGGTAATGTTTGAATTGTCGTGCAAAAGGTACTGTTCCCAGATCTCTATAGCCTTGTGGTACTGATTAAGGGCTTTGTAGCAGTCTGCCAGTCCAAAAAGCGCATAACTGTTGCCCGGATGAAAAACCAGGCAGCGCCTATAATGTTCGGCTGCTTCCTTATAGGCTCCTCGCTTCCTTGCAGCATCTCCAAGTCCGACGAGGGCATAGTTGTTTTCGTTATCCTTTTCCAGGATTTGTGCAAAGCACTCAACCGCTTCGTCAAAGCGGTTCTCTTTTAAAAGCTGGTAACCTTTCTTGGATGCTTCCGAGATTTCGTTTATTTCGTTATCAAGAGACTCTGGCACTTCGAAAAAATCTTCTTGCGTAGGCAGGTTTGGAATGTCACTCATTTTTTCCTCTCCAGGAAAGCGTGATTTTATAATAAGTTTATACTTTAACAAAAATTAGATTCTTTGATGCTTTCCCTTCTTTTGTAGTATACCGCCAAAGTCCGCAAAAAGCAACTCTAGGACATCTTTGCGTTGGGCCTTGACTCGTCACTAGGCTTGCCTGCCTCAAAAAAGACTTTTCGGTAGTCCCGAGGCGAAAGTCCTGTGCACTTTTTAAAGACCTTGGTAAAGTGGAACGGATTCTCAAAGCCAAAACGCGTCGCTACGTCGCTAATAGTAAGATGATTATCTACAAGAACTGCGGATGCCGCCTCGATCTTAAGGCGGGTAAAGTACTGAAATGGGGACATTCCAAGATGTTGTCTGAAGAGCCTGATGAAGTATTCCTCTGATAGGCCCATTGCATCGGCTAAGTCGTCTGAGCTGAGCTTCTCTCGAACGTGTTTTGACATATAGGAAAGCGCTCGTTCTACATGCTCGTTTTTTGATTGCTCAGGTGCTCCGGAGACATTCGAGGGCACGAACCCGGCTGACCAACGGTAAAGAAGACTAATGAGCGCATACTCCGCGGTCCTTTTAGAACCGGGCACCTTGGATCTGGACAACATGTAGAGGTCTTCCAACAGGAATCGGTCGCGCGTATTGGCGGGTAAAGAATGATTTGGTGCCTGCCACGACTGCTGAAGCAGACTAAGGACCTCATTGTCGGTCGGATTTCCCGGTTCAGGCGAAAACAGGACAGCATAATAACTGATAGGTTTTTCAACTGCTTCTGGCAAGATTGAATGGAATTCTCGTGGCTTAACATAATAAATAACGTTGCCATTTATGCTGTACCGCGAACGGTTGATAAGTATAGCTCCTTGCCCTTCCATAAAATAATGAAACTCATATTCTCCAGCCTCGTGCGCATGATACCGACCGTGCCATGCAAGCCGTTCTCCGCCGATTAGGCGATATACATAGACAACATCGCGTATCTGCATACCTAAAGAATGTCAATAACAGATATGATATGTCAATATTCCATATGGCGTGTTGGAAGGAATGCCCTTATAGTCCAAGAAGAGGAAGAAAGGGATGGAAACCGTTTGTGGAGTCGACCTTGGCACACAAAGTTGCAAGGTGATAGTTTACGATCCCATAAAGAAACGAACAGCTCTAAGAGTACAGGCCCCGCTTTCAATTATTACTCGCAACGATGGCACGCGCGAACAGCTCGGTTCTTGGTATGAAGAGGCACTCTTTGAGTGTTTTAAGGCCATTCCTCTTGAATTAAGGCAGACAATTGTTGCAATCGGAGTTTCTGGCCAACAACATGGTTTTGTGCCACTTGATGAAAATGGCGTGGTAATTAGGCCTGTAAAACTCTGGAACGATACGTCCACAGCGGCTGAGAGTGTCGAGCTTACGATGTTGGCAGGTGGAGAACAAGCATTGCTGCGCAAGACAGGCATGCTGATGCTGCCAGGGTATACTGCTCCGAAAATCTATTGGCTTAAAAAACATGAGCCAGAGAATTACGCAAGATTACGACATGTCCTCTTGCCACATGACTTTATCAATTTTCTATTGACAGGCAATTATGCCACGGAATATGGCGATGCTTCCGGAACCGCGCTTTTTGATGTACGCAGGAGAACCTGGTCTGCGTTCATTTGTGATCTCATAGATTTAAGCCTTTTAGGTTTTTTGCCCACAATCGTGGAGCCTGACAAGCCGGTTGGGGTAGTCAGCCAAAAAGCTGCGAAGTGGCTGGGAATTCCGCAGGGAGCGATCGTAGCCGCTGGCGGTGGAGACAATATGATGAGTGCCATTGGCACCGGATGTGTCCGGGATGGTTTTCTCACCATGAGTCTTGGAACAAGTGGAACGCTTTACGGATTCTCCGCAACCCCTGTGGTTGATCCTGAAGGTAACCTCGCTGCGTTCTGTTCTTCCTCAGGCGGTTGGCTGCCTTTGCTCTGTACCATGAACTGCACCGTCGCAAGCGAACAAGTTCGTAACCTATTTGGCATGAGTGTAGAACAGATGAATGAAGCGGCGGCTGCCTCGGCTATCGGTGCCCAAGGAATTGTCGTTCTTCCATTCTTTAACGGTGAACGCATTCCGAACTTGCCCGAAGGTAGAGCGAGCATCATGGGTGGAACTGCTGCGAATTTTTCCAGGGCAAACATCGTGCGGGGAGCAATGGAAGCTGCCATCTTTGGCATGCGCATTGGCCTTGAAGCCTTCACCAGGATGAGTTTCCATGCCCAGGAAATACGTTTAGTTGGGGGAGGCTCAAAGAGTGCTGTCTGGAGAGACATTGCAACAAACGTGACAGCGCTGCCTCTTCGCATCCCAAAGGAAGAGGAGGCAGCCGCCCTTGGTGCAGCGCTTCAGGCGCTTTGGTGTTTTGAAAATGAAAGTAACAATAAAAAAACTTCCATTGAGGAAATAGTGGATGAGCATGTGAGTCTGGAAGAAAGCATGAATATCGAGCCAGATGTCACAAAAGTCAGGGAATACGAGCACGCTTACACCGACTATATGAAGTACCTTTCGGCCTTGAGCCCATTGTACAAAACAGAACTCAGTTAAAGGGGGATGCCGCCATGAGCGATATCTTTATTGGTCAAAAAGAGTATTTCCCAGGAATAGGAAAGATACCCTATGAAGGTCCAAAGAGTGACAATCCGCTAGCCTTCAAGTTCTACAACCCCGAACGCAAGGTGGGGAGTAAAACAATGCGCGAGCATCTGCGTTTTGCAGTCGCATATTGGCATAGCTTTGGCGCAGACGGGACAGATCCTTTTGGTGCGGCAACTCTTATTCACCCATGGACGACCGATGCCAGCACACTTATGGAAGCCCATGAGCACAAACTCGATGCTGCATTTGAATTCTTTACAAAACTGGGCGTCGATTTTTATTGCTTCCACGATCGCGATTTAGCCCCAGAGGGCGCTACTCCACTAGAGAGCGAAAAAAACCTTGCTCATATGGTTGAATTAGCAAAAAAACATCAGGCTGCAACTGGCGTACGCCTCTTGTGGGGAACCGCAAATCTCTTTTCCCATCCTCGCTATATGAACGGCGCTGCCACCAACCCTGAATTTGCGGTTGTTTCCAATGCGGCTGCGCAGGTAAAAACTGCAATCGACGCAACCATTGAGTTGGGTGGCCAGGGATACACCTTCTGGGGCGGTCGAGAAGGGTACATGACGCTTCTCAATACCAACCTGAAGAGAGAGAAGGATCATTTGGCTCGGTTTCTTTCTATGGCGCGTGACTATGGGCGTAGCCATGGCTTCAAAGGAGCTTTCTATATCGAACCAAAGCCCATGGAGCCGACAAAGCATCAGTACGACTTCGATGTAGAAACGGTTGCTGGATTCTTGCGCGCCTATGGGCTTGAGAAGGATTTCCGGGTCAATATCGAGGCAAATCACGCTGAACTCGCGGGTCACGATTTTCAGCACGAGCTTGAGACAGCGGCTTCACTCGGTATCTTTGGCTCAGTCGATGCGAACCGGGGTGATCCACGCAACGGTTGGGATACTGACCAGTTCCCAAACAACGTTTTTGACACAACGCTGGCAATGCTTGCGATCCTGCGTGCGGGTGGTTTTGTGACTGGCGGACTCAATTTTGATGCGAAAATCCGGCGCAATTCGGTGGAGCTTGCTGACCTTTTTGAAGCGCACATTGGTGGCATGGACGCTTTTGCGGCGGGACTGCTGGCGGCACAGCGTATTCTTGAGGACGGGAAACTCGACGCGTTCGTCAAGGAGCGCTATTCCTCGTTTGATAGTGGCAACGGCAAGCGCTTTGAAGATGGTGGAATGGGTTTTGAAGAGCTTGCAAAAATTGCTCTTACTCAACCTGCCAGTGAAGCTGCAAAGGTCGGCCGAACCTCTGGCAAGCAGGAATACCTTGAGAATCTTGT
>JBDKTP010000143.1:0-3124 GCA_039680115.1 Rectinema sp. | reverse complement strand
GTGGTCAAACTCGTCTTGGCAGTCGCATAGTCGCCAGAATCGTTCGCAGAAGAAGCGGCGGCAATAGCCTGCTCTTCGTTTGCAATCTGAGCATTGATGGCGTTAAGGTCAAGCTTAGCCTTTTTGGCTTTCTTGGCATCGCCAGCGGCCGCCTCAGCTTCCGCCTTTACCGTGTTGAATGCATTCTGAACATCGGTGAGAAGCGTTGCAACATCGTTCTTGGCAGCTTCAGCATTGGCAGTGGCAGCGTTCTTCGCCGCAGTAGCTGCCTGGCTATACGCCTTTACAAGCTCAGTAAGCTGCTTGTAGTCCTTTCCGGACTGCTTTGCATTCTGAGCAGCCAACTCCGCTTCCATGGCGGCCTTGGCGTCTACAGCTGCCTGATACTCGGTAGGAGCATATACGTCGGCCTTTGCAGCCTCAGCTTCAGACATAATAGCGTTAGCAGCGTCGATATCCTTTTGAGGAAGCTGAGCTGCGCACGAAGCAACAAGAAGTGCAACAAGGACGAGAGAAACTACCTTAAGGTACTTCATAAAGTGAACCCTCCGAAAAACTCCGGCTGGGAGAAGCGGCAAGCGGGCACACACGATGTCGAAATCTTGCCTTCTTCTACATCAACCACCGAAATAGTACCTATGATGGTAAATTATGTCAATATATGCGAAATATGCAGCTTTTGATGTCGTAGCGCAAAATATTCATAAATACCGTCTTCTAAATAAGTTGCTACACAAGCATTTTCTTCTTTGTCCTTTTGCCACTTTATGGATACAATGATGCAAATGAGCTTATTAGAAAGCGCTGCAAAAAGATATTTAGCCGTTGTGCTTCTGAGCGGTATGCTGGCCGTCGTGTGCAGTGTGCCAGTCATAGCTCAAACGCAAACAGAACCTGAGGTCTACACAGAGGGTCAGACGCAAACCCAAGCTCGCACAGAACCAAAAGTGGCCTTAGTTTTGTCGGGCGGATCGGCCTTTGGGCTGGCGCACGTCGGTGTTATTAAAGTGCTTGAAGAGGCAGGCATCCCCATAGACATGGTGTGTGGAACCAGTATGGGAGCCATTGTCGGAGGTCTCTATGTGGCTGGCTATTCACCAGACCAGTTGCAAGCGATTGTCACGGGCATGGATTGGAATGCAGTCTTCGTTGATAGCAAAGTGACGGCAACGGACCACTACGAAAACGATAAGCGCACAGGTTATGCGCTTCGCATGGGTTTCGACAAAACAGGGGTCGCTCTAGGGGAAGGTGTCTTTTCCGGACAGAATATCCTGACCCTTTTTACGAAACTCACCCTACACTCCCTCTCGACTCGAGATTTTGACAAATTCCCTGTCCCTTTCAGAGCCGTTGCCGCTGATATTGTGACAGGCGAAAAAGTAGTGTTCTCCAAAGGATCGCTAGCCGAAGCTATGCGCGCATCCATGTCCATACCGGGGGTTTTTAGACCGTACACCGTCGACGGCAAAATCTTGGTGGATGGGGGTATGGTGGACAACCTGCCAGTCGATCTTGCCAAGGAAATGGGTGCAGATATTGTTATCGCAGTCGAATCGCGCGGTTATATCGATACGAGACCGGAAGCGCTCAACAACGTTGTTGCCATTACCAACAGAACCATGAACTTGTTCATTGAACAGAACATGGAACCAAATAGAAAACAAGCCGACATAATTATAAAACCAGATCTATCTAAATATGGCACAATGAGTTATTCTGAAGCTCGCCAGATCATCGAGCAAGGTGAGAAGGGCGCGCGCGCCATGATGCCTCAGATTCAGGAACTGGCGAGCCGTATAGCCCAAGCTAGAAACCTGGTAAAACCAGAAGAGCAACCAAACAGGGCTGCCTTGCATGCGCCCGCAAAGGTCGATGCCATTGAGGTTCAGGGCGGAAACATGGTGGAGCAGGCCTTTGTTCGTGGAGAGTTTGCCAGCTTTTTGAACACTTCTCCGTCGCGGGACGCGCTTGCACAGGCCATAGATCGTATCTACGTAACTGGCCGCTTCGATCTGGTCAAAGTGGACCTCGAGCCCGACGAAAATGGTAAGGTGACTTTAGTAGCCTCTCTCAAGCCCGCGGTACAACTCAAAGATGCGGCTCTCATCAATTACGACCTTACGACCGTCCTGACACAGCGCTCAACCATCGATCCCGAAATTTCCGCGGGGCTTCTTTTCCGGGGTTGGACAACAGCGAATTCAGCTGCCTTTTTTAAAGCGACAATTGGTTCTGGAGTAAATATTTACGGAGAATATTTTCAGCCATTCGGGCCCTTTTCGGTCGTGCCATGGCTGCGTTTCGATACTGACTACGACGACTGGATTTTTGACGAACTCAAAGTGTCGACCCTTTACCGAACCTATGGTATAGGTTTTTGGTTGGAGTACGCCATCAGCAGCCATCAGGATGTGAGGCTGGGCCTTTCGCTTGAGAGCGTAAAAGAAACTCCAATTCCTGATCCGGAATTAGGGACACCACAAGGCTCTTCAGGCACTTCGACCTCGGGAGTCTCCGCACATTTGAGTGCCGTGCGGGCAGCCTATCGCTTCGACAATCGCCCTTCCGCGGTATTTCCTTCTTCTGGACTTGCTTTGCTGGTATATGCCTCCTGGGGAAGCGTGCCATTGGGAAGCGATCTGGGATTTTTTAAACTCGACGCAGTTTACACGATGGCTGAATCGATCGGAAATGACTCAACGATTGGCGTTTCGGCCTTTTTCGGAAGCGATTTTGCGGGAATCATACCTGGCGCCGCGCCTGTGCCAACCGGTCAGTATTTCTCTTTGGCGCGGAACGGCATGTTTTACGGTATGGCCGGCGGTGAGCCAGAGGGCACCGGCGACACCGTGGCTGGTATCGGGATAGAAATCCGGCACAGAATCGGCAAGCTCAATCCAATTCTGGGCGGGGAATTCTATGCCATTGCAAATTTCAGCCTGGGCACGACAGACTGGTATGGCGAGGACACAATAAACTATTTGCCCCTGCGCTGGTCGGGCACAGTCGGTGCCGGCGCAAAGCTTACAAACCAACTCGGGGCCTTTGCCGGCGTCGGTCTTGTGGGATCGGGCAGCGGCCTGCGGCCTGCGCTCACCTTGCTCATCGGTTCATTTAATGA
>JBDKTP010000142.1:0-5182 GCA_039680115.1 Rectinema sp. | reverse complement strand
GGTTTAGGTACATTGGGGCAGCGTTCGTCTTTGGTTTTTCGGCGATCGGTTCGGTGCTTGGTGCCAGGGTGGCTGGATTAGCGGCTATTGGTTCTTGGAAACGTTCCTATCAGGCGAACAAGCAAGGTTCCTTTCTTCTTGTATCTTTTGCGGGCGCTCCACTGACACAGACAATTTATGCGTTCATTCTTATGAGTCGCATGTTGAGCTCGGCCAAAGATCCCTTCTTCATTATGTGTTCTGGAATTATTTCAGGAATAGCCATGTCCTTGTCTGCACTGGGCCAGGGACAAGTCGCTGCGGCAGGTTGCGATGCGTACGGAGAAACTGGTAAAGGTTACTCAAATTACATCATTGTCGTTGGACTTCTTGAAACCGTTGCGCTTTTTACGCTGGCGTTTACGTTTAGCGCTCTCTAATATCCTGGAACAGAAAGACTTAAGTATTTTATTGACGGGCTATTTGACTGGAAGTACTTGCTCATATGAATGAAAACGAAGCACGTTTGGCCTCTCGGGCTGTTAAAGTAGGGTCTCTCATTATGGGAGGCCCTTGGCCTGTCGTGGTACAAACAATGTGGAAAGATCCTCTGCCAAAGGACTTGCTCGCCCAGGATCCACGCATGGAAGATATTCTCTCTCATATGCGGACGCTCGAAACTCTTGGCTGCGACCTCGTTCGGTTTGCAGTACCGGACGAAGTTGCAGCACGAAGCTTAGGCGAATTGGCAAAGGCAAGCCCTATGCCAGTAGTGGCAGACATTCACTTTGACTGGCGGCTCGCACTTCTTTGTCTGGATTTTCCTATCGCCAAAATACGTATCAACCCTGGCAACATAGGTGAGCGATGGAAGGTCGAAGACATAGTTCATAAGGCCAAGGACAAAGGAGTGCCGATACGTATAGGCGTCAACGCTGGTTCGTTTCCGGCAGACTTGCGCGACAGCATCAAAAAGGGACAAATAGACGAAGTTGAGGCCGCTATAGCCGCCGCCGAGAGAGAGATTGCGGTTCTCGAGGAACTAAGTTTCTCAGATATCGTGGTTTCGATCAAATTGAACGAGCCAAATCAGGTGGTCGAGGCCAATAGGCTTTTTTCCAGTAAGTATTCTTATCCGTTGCATCTCGGTGTAACTGAAGCTGGTCCACTTATTAGTGGCGTAGTCAGAAATACAGCTGCATTGGTTCCGCTTCTGAAAGACGGGATAGGCTCAACAATACGCGTTTCACTTTCTGCGCCGATGGAGTCAGAGGTTATTGCTGCGCGGGAAATCCTTGGTTGTGTCGACGCAAGCACCGCGCGCGCACGTATCGTTTCCTGTCCCCGCTGTGGTAGAGCTTCTTTTGACACTCACGCCTTTCTGGCACGATGGCAAGACCGGCTTTACAGTATCGAGAAGCCAATTTCGATCGCCGTGATGGGGTGCGTCGTCAATGGGCCTGGGGAGGCCAGGAATGCGGATCTGGGCATAACAGGGGCGGGCAATTCAGTGTTGATCTTCCAGCATGGAGAAATCATCACAAGGGCAGCGTTCGAAGACGCAGACAAGGTTTTTGCCGAAGCTCTAGAGAGGATTCTAGCGGAATAGGCATCCTGTTCTTATGAATTACACAGGTGGATTACACGGGAGAGGTGGGTAATTGTTTTTCATCATCCGTATCCTCCGGCTCAACCTTGGGTGCGGGCTTCGTGTTGCAGATAATCGAATCAACCAGTGACTTAATGAATGGATCCACAATCGAATAGACGCGTTTGGTCTTGTTGACCTCTGAAGAAACAATACCACTTCTCTTGAGAATGGCAAGGTGTTGCGAGACAACCGGCTGAGGTTGATTTAGACAACGCCACAGATCCCCAACACAAGGCACCTCCTGGTGCGCAATAAGACAGAGTATCTTGAGTCGAATAGGGTGCCCTATAGCCTTGAATTTTGCCGCATAAGGCTCGAGCATTTCCTCTTCACAAGGGTCAGCGATTTGTTTGTCCATATAAGAAACATGATAGCCCAGAATTGCCTTTTCATCAATACAAACGTGATGGATTTTCTCTATATATGAATAACTAGGAATTAAGTGAGATGCTACGCAAAACGCATATCATCGCGCCGTCAGTGTCTTGAAACACGTTTTTGTGCAAGGCCCGAAAGACCTGCAGCCCCGCCTTTGTTTAGCTCTTTCGAAAGTAAGGCCACAGAAGCGCTCCGCGAAATTGTAGAAAGCATGACAGAGTATCTATGAATGGATTCAGTAGGTTCTGGTCCCGACTGAGCATCTGAAAGTTGGGTCATATCAGGGATAAAAGTTTCCAACTGCGGAAATCTCGGCTCGTCGTGAACCACGTTGGGCACGGTAAAAAGCACAAAGTGAGAAGGTAACCGTGTGGACTCAGATGTGGAGAGATAGATGATTTCGTTCAAAAGCAATTGCCAGTGTAAAGGAAAGTCGCATTCTCTCACCACGACCACGCTCGGGCGCAATTCTGGAATGTTGTCGGCAAGCTTAACTGGGTCTCGGTAGTGGACAACAGAAAACTTATGGATTTTACTGCGGTAGGCGATGATTCGGGCAAAGTTGTCGTCTTCGGCTAGAATTGCAGCAAGCATGGAGTGAAGTAGACCTCGCTTCTAGAAATTAGCGCTTTAGACGGCTATACTAGAGCCGTACAAATGCAACCAGGAAAGCATACGATGGACCTAAGAGAACCGCAAGACCTTATCCAGAAGATCTACAATGATACAAGTTTTACCTTACTCGTGGATAGAATCAAGAAAAGTGATTTTCCAGTCGAGACTTATGAAACTGAAAACTCCTACTTGGCATACTTGCTGTCGGCATTGAAGAAAAAAGATGCGAGCAGTTTTTTTGTAGTTCTTCCAACCGATCAGGAAGCGGAAAATTTTGTATCTGATCTGGCTTTTTGGGGCCAAGAGGCGATGCTTCTGCCGTGGTGGCATTCCATGGCATACAGGCCGATAGCTCCAAGATCTCGAGTCTTTGGAGAGCGCGTTTTAGCTCTGAGTTCACTTGCCTCCAGGGCAAACGGCATTGTAGTCGCAAGTTATCGGGCTTTTGTCACTTGCGTACCTTCCGCAGTGCAGTTTAAGAAACTCCTCGCAGAAATTAGAAAAGGCCAGCAATTCGATCCAGAAGATATTGCCGACAGATTAACCCGCTACGGCTATCTGAGGGTACCGCAGGTTGCACTTCCCGGCGAGTTTGCAGTGCGGGGCGAAGTTGTGGACCTCTTCATGCCAGGCGATACAGAAGCGCTTCGCATACAGTTCGACTATGATGTTGTTAAAAAAATAACTCGCTTCGACGCATCTCTACAATCCGGCAAAGAAGAGGTCTCCTCGTTTGTTTTGAGGCCCCTCAAGGAAATCCTTTGGGATGAGAATTCGATACATCAGGTTCTTGCAAAAGCCAACGAATTCCCTGGGTGCAAGGATAGGCTCGATCCTCTTGCGGAAGCTCTGTTCCAACAGGGCGAGTTTAAAGGCGAGGAGCTTTGGTATCCTTGTGCCGACGAGGTTATGCATTCGGTGACAGAATACTTCGACACATCAACAGTTCTTTTTCTTCTCAATATGGAACGCCTGACTGCTCAAGAGGAACTGACGCGCAAAGAATATGCAGGAGTTTATCGCAATGCTCTGCGGGAAATGCCGGTTCCACCTCCAGAAGCTAGCCTTAATGCTTTCTCGGATGTAAAGTCCAGTTGGCAACGAGTTGTCGAATCCTTCGCATTAAAAGATGAACAACAAAAATACCGTCTTTCGCTGAATGGTGAACCCCCTCGTTCTTTTTTTGGCAACATCAAGTATTTTAAAGAAGACCTCGCAAACCATGAAAAAATCAAGGAAGAGACGGTCATTGCAGCAAGCTCGGAGATCCAGGCTGAGCGTATAGCTAATTTGTTGCAGGATAATAATATATCCCTTATGACGGGTGATCTTTCTGCGGGCTTTTCTGCCCCTTCGTTATCACTTCGTGTTGTTCAGGAGAACGAGATCTTTGGACGTCGCAAACGGATACCCAAAAGCCTTTCTACGGCTCGGAGCAGCATCATCGAAAGCTTTGTTGAGCTTTCTCCTGGAGATTATGTTGTCCATGTCAATTACGGAATCGGACGGTTTGCCAGTATCGAGCGTATGACGGTCCTTGGTAACGAGCGGGATTATATAAAGATCGAATATGCGGACACAGAAACCGTATTCGTTCCGATAGAACAGGCTAACCTCGTTCAGCGTTATATCGGCAACGAAGGCGAGGCGCCACACCTGGACAAACTCGGTTCCAAGTCTTGGGAGAACAGAAAAAAGCGTGTCAGGAAATCGGTGGAAGAATTGGCGGAAAGGCTCATACGTATCTACGCCCGAAGGCAAGCTTCCAAAGGATTTGCATTTCCCAAAGACACCGAGTGGCAAACAGAATTTGAAGCATCCTTCCCTTATCAGGAAACTCCGGATCAGCTGCGGTGCATAGAAGAAGTCAAATACGACATGGAACAGGAAAAGCCTATGGACAGGCTGATCTGTGGCGACGTCGGGTATGGCAAGACCGAGGTGGCTTTGCGGGCTTGTTTTAAAGCGATTATGTCTGGCAAACAAGTAGCTTTTTTGGCTCCAACGACTATCTTGGTTGAACAACACTACGAGAATTTCTGCGAACGCCTTCGCGATTATCCCATTCACATTGCGATGCTCTCCCGCCTTGTGGACAAAAAGGAACAAAAGCGTATAGTGGCAGGACTTGCTGACGGCAGCATAGACATGGTAATTGGCACTCATAGGATTCTGCAAAAGGATGTCTCCTTTAAAGATCTTGGACTCCTTGTGGTCGACGAAGAGCAGCGCTTTGGCGTAAAGCATAAGGAACGGCTCAAGGAGATCAAAGCGGGTATCGACTGCCTTACGCTGACGGCAACGCCAATTCCTCGCACTTTACACATGTCACTTCTAAAAATCCGTGACATGTCGGTTTTGGAAACGCCGCCTGCGGAGCGACAGCCGATTCAGACCTTTGTAGAAGAGTTTTCGCCTGAAGTTGTGGCCAGGGCCATCCGGCAGGAAATCGAGCGCGGGGGGCAGGTCTTTTATCTTCACAATCGCATTGATTCTTTGCCAGAGGTGGAACAGTTCATTCGTTCCACAGTACCGGAAGCAATAACAGAATGCGCTCAT
>JBDKTP010000141.1:0-4814 GCA_039680115.1 Rectinema sp. | reverse complement strand
CGGGTATTTATGTTGACATTGTGTCGGGCAAGCCGCTTTTCAGCTCGACCGACAAATTCGACTCAGGCTCGGGATGGCCAAGCTTTACAAAGCCGCTTTCTATTGATGAACATTAGGAAAAAGAGGATTCGAGTTTTGGGATGAGGCGCATCGAGGTGCGCAGTGCGGATGCGGATTCTCACCTTGGGCACGTTTTCCCGGACGGTCCCAACCATACGGGGCTGCGCTATTGCATCAATTCGGCGGCGCTTCGATTCATACCGGTGCAGGACCTTGAAAAAGAAGGCTACGGAGAGTACCTGAAGCTTTTCCCGGAGTACGCTGCACACGCCGCACAAGCTAAGAAGGCCAGCCAATCGAATCAAACTGGTCAAACCGATCCGAGCGGGCAAACCGATCCGAACGGGCAGGGCGGGGACAAAGACCCGGCCGTGCGTCGCGAAGTAGCGGTCTTTGCGGCTGGCTGTTTCTGGGGCACCGAGGAGTACTTTAGGCGTTTGCCGGGGGTCATCTCCACTACCGTGGGATATTGCGGTGGAACGCTCGCCAATCCAACTTATGAGCAAGTCTGTACAGACACGACTGGCCATGCGGAGTCCCTCAAAATAGAGTTTGACCCGGCCACGATATCGTACAAGGACCTTTTACGTCACTTTTTCAGGATGCACGACCCCACGCAGCTCAACCGCCAGGGCAACGATTTTGGCACCCAATACCGCTCTGTCATCTTTTATCAGAGCGAGGAACAGCGCAAGACCGCCCAAGAGGTCATTGACTCGCTCACCGCAAGCAAAAAATACAAGAAGCCCATTGTGACTGAGCTTTTGCCTGCGATGCCGTTCTATCCGGCGGAGGATTACCACCAGGATTACCTGCAAAAGCATCCGGGCGGGTACTGCCACGTGAATTTGAGCTTGGCGAGCCAGCCGCTGGAGTGACAAACGTTTAGCACTCTATTTCGTACAACGTGCCGATTGGGGGAGAAAGCACCTCGACGCCGATTTCCTTGATTGCAATACCCTTCTCCCATCGCACGCCGAAGGTATCAGCAGAGATAAAAGTATCAATCTGGAAAGTCATGTTCTTTTTGAACGGATAGTTCGAAATTGTTTCGACCCGAGGCGCCTCCACCTCGATAAAGTAGGCGCTATACATCGGGATGCACAGACCTTGTCGAAGACATTGAACTGCACAATAGCGTCTAGCTGAATTGCTTACGTTTTCCGTTAGAAACGTTGACAGTAGTCCTAAGCAGAGTTCTTCCAAAATTCAAATACGTGTTCGTTGTGCCAGCGGAGGAACTCTGCCGAAGGTCGTTCAGATTCCTTTTCGGGGATGCGAGCCAGTTGTTTTCCTTGGAATGCATAATAGGCTCTGCCGTTGTTAAAGACTTCTCTTAACGCGTTACTGACTTCAATGTGCAGATCGGGCGTAATAGTCATATAGCCATCATCGAAAAGCTTGTGCAGATCTGCTCTCAGGAGAAGCGCATTTGACACCACTGGCGGACCGTGTTCAGCAAAAGGCTTGATATGGGCAGCCTCAAGAACTGGCAGAGTGTGATCAGCTGTAATGGCACAGGTACCATGATACGCCTCTGTGACCATGAAGCGGAACGCTGATTGCCCCAGCCTGACTTTTGACATTACTTCTACATACTGAGGTTCTACAAAGGTACTCATGGCAGATTCCATTTCTTGATCTGGTTGACGCAGGTAGAAGTTCCTTCTTTCTAGACGTTGGCGGACTTCATCCCAAAGCTTTGCACCTACAATTGTGTCAGTGGAGTAGTATTTTCCCCTTACTATATTGCTTTGCCAATCTAGAGGTACATCAATCATTTCATTATCTGTAAAGAAGATTGGATCAGTGAGAATATTACAGCCAGTTACTAAGGTGAGAGGATTGAAACCGTTATGTAGACCTTGATAGTGTGCGATCTTTTGCGCAAGCTGGTGCAGACTGGCTGCTCCATTTCGTTCTCGAAATGCTTCCCAAACAGTACCGAGCGGCAAGACTGTGAACGTTGAGAAAAAACCTAGGCCAGCTATTTTGTTGTAAGGTGCGTGGAGCTTAAAGAGAAAAGGCTCGCCTCTTTTGAGGATTGCCGGTTGCCTGCTACTGGGTTGCCAGAAGTCAATGTCTTCTGGCGGCGGATTGAGCTCACGTAAGAATTTGAACCAGTCACCGTCTGTTACTCCGACGTAGAATCGCATCTCAGGTCCTTGTTAGGTTTTCACATTGTATTCTACGTTGTATTCTAAGGTCTTTTTGTGCAGAATAGAATACGCATTTCTCGGTGTTTTTGCTTTAGTTTCTGTTTTGTTATGGGCGGTAAATTCAGTTTGAAAGGAAATTCTATGCAAATAGTGCAGGAAGCGTACAAGAACCAGATTGTGGAAGGTGGAAAGCGGCTGTTGCATGAGGGGCTGACGGTGGGCACCTGGGGAAACTTAAGCGTCAAGGACCCTGAGACCGGGCTTGTCTACATAAAACCGAGCGGCATGCCGTATGACGATATCGTGGTAGAGGATGTGGTCGTGATGGATGAGAATGGCAGGATCGTGGAAGGCAAGCGCAAGCCGTCTATCGAATTTCGTCTACATCTTTCAATTTATGCGCACAGGCCGGACGTGTTGGCCGTGCTGCACACGCACGCAATCTACTCGAGCGTGTTCGGCACCTTGCACGAGGAAATACCTGCTATTTCAGAGGATTTTGCCGAGATCATCGGGCAGCGGGTTTCGTGCAGCCATTACGAACTGCCGGGAACCGAGGCGCTTGCAGCGTCGGTAATTGCGGCGTTGGGGGATGAAAAGGCGCTACTTCTGCCTAATCATGGCGCGGTCTGCGTGGGGTCGAGCTTCGATGAAGCGCTTAAGGTGTGCGCGGTCTTAGAAAAGACTGCGCACATTTATCTGCTGGCTCGCGCGATTGGAAAGCCCGAGGTGCTTAAGCCGGAAGATGTAGACATCATGAAGAACTTCATGAAGACGAGCTACGGGCAGGACAAATAGCGGGGGCAAGACAAATAGCGAGCTTTGGCTGCCTCTGTGCTCTGCCCGCGCATGCGGATTTTGATGACCGCGCACCCCGCGCGCACCTCACCCCACACACCCCGCGCGCACCGTTTGCGTGCGCTCCGCTTTTACGCCTCCAGTGATCTCCTCAATTCCGCGGCGTTGGTGTCTTTGCCGATGACCACGGTCTCGATATCGGCAATGCGCGCATAATCTTCGAGCATCTCGGTACAGACTGCGTACGAGAAACTTGTATGGTGGGCGCCGCCAGCGAGAATCCACAGCTCGAGCCCGGACTTAAAATCGGGATAGGGCTTCCAAAGCGCACGCGCCACGGGGAGCTTTGGCATTGCATGGGGCAGGGCGATCGCCTCGACCTCATTTATGATGAGCCGATAGTTGTTCTGAAGTTCGATCATACTCGCCGCAACAGCTTTGCCAGCATGGGCATCGAACACGAGCCGCGCCGGGTCGTCTTTGCCGCCAATAGACAGCGGATGCACTTCCACCTTTGCCTTGTCGGTAGCGATGCTTGGGCAGACTTCCAACATGTGGGCGCCTAGCACCATCTCGTTTCCCTGCACCAAGTTGTACGTGTAGTCTTCCATGAACGAGGTCCCACCATCCAACCCTTTGGACATGGTCTTCATGGCACGCACCAGCGCCGCAGTTTTCCAGTCGCCCTCGGCGCCAAATCCAAATCCTTCTGCCATAAGGTTTTGTACAGCAAGGCCCGGCAACTGAGGCAGCCCTGCGAGGTCTTCGAACGTCGTGGTAAAAGCGCCGGCGCCGGTGTCGCTCAGGAACTGGCGCAAAGCGATCTCTATGGCGGCTTGCTCCCTCACTTTTTTGAACTGAGCTTGGTCCTGTTTGAGGGCATCCGGCACGAGGTAACGTGCCTCGTACTCGGCGAGCTTCTGTTCGACTTGCTGAGGACTCACCGCCTTGTAGCGTTCTGCCAGTTCGGCAACACCATAGCCGTTCACCTGCCAGCCAAACTTCATCTGCGCGGCCACCTTGTTGCCGTCGGTGACGGCGACTTCACGCATGTTGTCGCCCAGGCGCGATACCTTGGATGTTTTGCCATCCGCAAACGCCACCGCGGCGCGCATCCACAGCGCGATCCGCTCAAGAACGTTGTCGTCCTGCCAGAATCCGACCACTACTTTTCGTTTTTTGCCTAAGCGGGTATGAATAAATCCGTGCTCGCGGTCTCCGTGCGCAGACTGATTCAGATTCATGAAGTCCATGTCAATGGTATCCCAGGGGATTTCACGGTTGAATTGCGTATGAAGGTGCAGAAGCGGCTTTGTGTTCTCCAGAAGCCCCTGGATCCACATTTTTGAAGGGGAAAACGTGTGCATCCAGGTCATGATGCCAGCGCAATTCGGGTCGGCATTGGCCTTTCTAAAGAACGAGGTAATTTCTTCAGGCGAGGTAACGACCATCGGAACTACTGTGGCGGGGATGGTCGCATTGTCATTGAAGAATTCCGCCATTTTCTTTGCATGCCCGGTCACCTGTGCGATTACTTCCGACCCGTACAGCGTTTGTGTTCCTACCGCGAACCAGACAGTATAGTTGTCGAACAATTTCATACAGACTCCTTTTCTATAAACGCACCGAACGTTAGGTATTCTTTGTAGAGTTTGTCATACACTGCCACGTGCGGCGCGTTGGGCGACACCACTTTTTCAATGGCAGGCGCCATCGCGCTTTGCGCTTGCGGAATCGAGTCATAGATGCCAGCCACGACTGCCGCAAACATCGCCGCACCGAGCGCCACAGACTGGT
>JBDKTP010000140.1:0-7896 GCA_039680115.1 Rectinema sp. | reverse complement strand
GCTGGTCGGGCGAACGCCACGGAACCTGAGCACGATAGTCCCCAGCACTGGGCCTTACCAGGAACGATTTCGTAATCGGCGGACATTTCCCCTTTGAAGCCTTTCGGATCGAAAGGGGCAAAAATCGAGTTGCGCAAAGCAGAATAGCCAAAGGCAAACCGCGCTGCAAAGTCGATAGTCTCATAAGTTGGCCTTAAAAACCCGCTTGCCACGTAGTGCTGCTGTGTCCCTGCAACAACTGATTCTACGTTTAGAAAACTCGTACGCCACGAAGGGCCGATGGTTCTCGTAAGCCTGTCGCTCAGGGCAATGCCGGAGATACGGTCAACGCGCGCATCGAGTGTGCCTTCCGCCGGGCTCAAACCAAATGGATTGTCGAAAAGACTGACTGTGGCTTGATGCGCATCAATGGAAAAGCCGAGGCCGATGTTGAGTTCGGGAGTTCCATAGCGATAGTTCCAGCCAGCTTGAGTCGTCCACGTGAGCCTTTCGGACAAATCTCCACCCTCAAGATGAATGCCAAAGGCATCTTCATTCGCGTACGGAAAGCGAGTCGCTCTCGTAAGGGCAGGGAAAAGTGTTGGTCGGAGCTCAGTGGTTTTATGAACTGCGGTGTCTGCCACGTCTGCCACGCGATTGTCCACCACATGACCTTGCAATGCGTCCAACACAGGCATCCAATGTACTTCTTTTTGCTCGAAACTCCTTGTAAGTGTTTCCGTCGTGAGCTGTATCCATCGCAAAACAGACTCCCCGTTTGGCAGGCTTGCTCTGTAAAAGACAACATCGCCTGAGGGAGTTGCTACCACCACAGGATTGTGTATTCCACCCTGAACGATGTCTTTTTGCATATAAAGAACCCAGTTTGGGCCATTTTTCTTGACAATTGCGAGTTGAGAAAGGCCGCCTTTTTGTGTAAAAGCAAGGGTGAGGCCAAAATCACGGCCAGAGTCAAAGTCGATGTCAGGGCCTTGGTTTGATTCCGTACCTTCGGTCGCCGCGTTGGAGTTCACTTCTTTTGCCAACCATGTAGAAGGCGACAAATCAGAGAAAGGGGAGGAGGAATCGGAGCTAGAAGCGCAGTAAGTGGAATAAACTGAAAGAGAACGGACAAAAGGCGGTGCCCCTTCCAGCACCTCAAAGCTGCCATCTTGGGCTTTACGGGCGGGAACAATGGCCGGTCCTTGGCGCAGAAGTCCATAAATGTAGCCGTGTGCGGTTTCATCATTTTCAGTACTCTCTGCATCGACATCGAGCCAGTTTCTGCTCTTTTGCCTGTCCCCGACAAGGCAGAGTTCTCGTGTCTGAAGATCAAATCTGTAGAGTGCCGGAACGATTTTGCCTGTCGCATCCCACCTCACCCAATCGACAAAAAGGCTCTTGCCATCTTTGGAAAGCCTAAGCCTTTCCACGAGACCATCGGCGGCAAAAAGTCGTGTTGGCTTCTGTGAGGGATTTTTTGCGTTCGCATTGAGTAGTACGGAGAGCGGCACACTGAATACGGCATTCTTATCTACATCGACATAGAAAAGTTCCCCGCTGCCGACAGTAAAAGCGCCGACCCTTTGGCCTGTTAGTGTCGCTTCCTGCATATTCGTAGTGCCAGATGCTGCCATAGCGCCACTGAATTGTACCCTGTCATTTTGTGAAGCTGTGTCCTGATCTCTTAGCCAATTAAGGAACTCGCTCCACAGAACTTCATGCTTTTGGCCAGTGATCTCTTCCACAATGCCTTTGCTGGTCAAAGTGCCGTCGTAGCCCTTTGTTATATTGCCTATCGCCGCAGCCGACCACAGTTTTGAAACAATCTCTACGCCGAATCGTTCGGTTAAGAACTGCATGAGAAGTGCGCCGTAATGATACGCAAGGCTGCCTGCGCCTGGGTAATCGTCTAGACCGGAAACCGTCCAAATAGAATCGGCGCCATCGCCTTGTAGGTCGATGAACACAGGCTCCAGCGCGGCGGGGTCATGCAGGCGTCCTTGCTGCGCCTCGGTACCGGCTTGCTCCGAGTCGTCTCCGATGCCTGTAGTCAAAGCTGCGAGACGGTGGCTTGCAGGCACAACGGTGTCAGAATTGCTCTCCACCCAGACTGCTGTGCCTTCCAGAATCGCATCGGGAATCATCCAAATAGGAGGGCTCACAAAATCGCCAAAGACCTTTGCCGCGAACGCCAGGAAAGGACTGCGCATGTTCATAGTAACCATGTGAGTAAGTTCATGTAAGAAAACATAATAGAGCTCGTCATCCAGGGATGCAAGTTCGTTTGTTATCCCGTCTTTCGCAAGGTATATGACGATTCGGTTGGAAGGATAGGGTATCGAATACCCATTGAGATACGGGCTTCGGTCGGACAAAAGTACAGGTATTCGTGTATTGAATCTGGGCATGGTTTCAGTTTCTGTGCCGAAAAACTTGACGAGTTCGTCCAATGTAACGTCGGCGAATCTTGTAAGGCGTTCTGCCTGGGGTTTAAGTGCTTGTGCATAATAGATATCGAACCTTCTTGTCTGGAGGTGACCAACGGCCTTAAAGCCATCGATATCCTGGGAAGGACAGGGAATCAAAGTCGCGAAAAGCATGATAAAAGTCAGAACGAACACCATCAACTGAGTGTGACCTGCGCATTGCCGGTTTTGGCTCACTTTTGACCTTCCGCTTGTTTTGGGCTTTTCCATGGCCATGCATGACCTGAGTACTCACCAACGATGGCTCTATCTTACCACAAATCGTCACGGAAGACGCATAATGGCACTGGAAATTTGGCCATAATCAAAGTATCCTGAAAGCCGTGGCAATGAAGTATTCTGAAGAGAAAAACGATTCTGGATTTGTGTTGGGGAGCCTTCGTTACAAGGCCCTGCCGTGGAAAGAACATCGTCCGGAAGCAGTCTTCCAGGCCGCGACGCAGCGGCGAGAGAGCACTTATCTTCATGCAATAAAAGACCTTTCTGCGGAAGACGAGGAGCTGCCTTTGCCAGAAGAGCAAGGTCCCATCGTCTTCAAAGATGGCGTTTTTCAGATCGATATGGAAAGCGTCGGGGATGCCTCGTCTATCGATCCGGCGTTGAAGGGCCTTATAGACTCGATACTCAAATAGCAAGTCCGAGGGGAAAGATGGTCAAAATCCTGTCCTGGAATGTAAATGGCATTCGCTCGTGCGCGAATAAGGGTCTGCTTGATTGGCTTAAGAGAGAAGACGCAGATATGGTGTGTCTTCAAGAAACCAAGACTAGGGTGGAGCAATTGCCCGCAGAGCTTGCAAACCCCTGTGATGGGCAAGGCAAACCCTATTTGCCGCTATGGTCCTGTGCCGAGCGTAAGGGTTATTCTGGAACAGCGATCTTTACAAAGCGAGAACCATTGTCGGTGACCACGCTCGGTCTGCCAGAATTTGACGTCGAAGGCCGGACTGTTATCGCTGATTTTGGGGATTTTACGCTTGTTTCCGCCTATTTTCCCAATAGCCAGGAAGCAGGGATCAGGCTTGACTACAAACTTCGCTTTTGCGACGCGATTTTTCGGTTTTGCCAAGCATTACGTGCGTCCGGCAAGCATGTCGTTGTTGCAGGCGACTACAACATTGCCCATGAGCCCATCGATCTTGCCCGGCCAGAACAGAATGAGGGGAACGCGGGCTATTTGCCGGAGGAAAGAGCGTGGATGACGAGCTTCTTGGCTGCTGGCTACATAGATACGTTCCGCTATCAGTGTTCTGAGCCCGGACACTACACGTGGTGGACTTATCGCGTTCCTACCGCACGCAAGAACAATATTGGGTGGCGGTTGGACTATCACTGTATAGACGCCGAATTCTTACCGGTACTTCTTACTGCAGGCATTCAGGCCGAGGTGCAGGGTTCGGATCATTGCCCCGTTTCCCTCACCTTGGACCTGTAATCTAACTGCGGAGGTTGTGCATGAGAATTCGTTACAATGCGCCCGTTACGCTCACCTTTACTTTTTTTTCCGCGCTCGTTTTGGGCTTGTCGCTCACCGTTTTTCCTTCTCTTACGCCTCAATGGTTTTCCACGCCAGTGCCCTTCAGGCCCAACGTGGTGGGCGACTATGTCAAACTCTTTACTCATGTGCTTGGACACGTGTCAGTTCAGCACTACATGAACAATTTTACGATGATTCTCCTGCTCGGACCAATTCTGGAAACGATCTACGGCTCGGAATTTTTGCTCGTGAGCATTCTTATAACCGCTTTGTCAACGGGGCTGCTGAATGTGCTTCTTTTCCCGTCCACGGTGCTCTTGGGCGCCTCCGGGGTGGTGTTTATGATGATTGTCCTTGCCTCCATCACGAATTTCGACAAAGGCGAGATCCCTCTCACTTTTATTTTGGTAATGGTTATCTACGTTGGTGGCCAGGTTTGGGATGCGGTGTCCAAGCAGGACAATATTTCTCAACTGTCCCACATCATGGGTGGCCTTGTGGGAAGCTGCATGGGCTTTTTTAAGCCGAGATCTGGCCGGGCAGTTTCGCGTCGATGAGTTCAGATGCTGGTATGCTCATGTGTCGACGTCTTTATGTGCTCGGAAGCTGGCCACAGGAATTAATCTTAAAAGCATTGTAAGGAGGGTTTTATGTACGGTTCAGTAAAAGATGGGCTCAAGCGGGAACTCGACCAAATAAAGGCGGAAGGCCTTTACAAGGATGAGCGGGTCATTGTTTCGCCTCAAGGGGCGCTCGTGCGGGTAAAAGACGGCGCCGAAGTCTTAAACTTTTGTGCGAATAACTACCTCGGCCTAGGTAACAACGAAGAAATCCGAAAGGCTGCTGCCAAAGCCATGGAGGACTGGGGCTATGGACTTTCATCGGTGCGTTTTATCTGCGGAACTCAGGCACCACACAAACAGTTAGAGCGTAAGGTGGCGGATTTTTTAGGCACTGAAGACGCGATTCTTTTTTCCTCCTGCTTTGATGCGAACGGCGCCGTGTTCGATCCGCTCCTTGGTGAAGACTGTGCAATCATAACGGACAGCTTGAACCATGCCTCCATCATCGATGGCGTGCGGCTGTGCAAAGCAAAGCGCTGGGTCTTTAAACATGCTGACATGCGCGACGTGGAAGAAGTTGACCCCGATACCGGCAAGATGGCTAAAGGGCTTGAGCGTTGCCTAAAGGAGGCTTCCGGCGCACGCGTCAAAATGATCGCTACGGACGGCGTCTTCTCCATGGACGGCGACATCGCAAAACTGCAGGAGATCTGCGATTTGGCAGAAAAATACGGTGCGCTTGTCATGGTTGACGATTCGCACGCGACAGGCTTCGTAGGCAAGACTGGTCGAGGCACTTGGGAGTACTGTGGCGTTAAGGGCCGCATAGACATAATCACTACCACCTTTGGCAAGGCACTTGGCGGGGCGTCTGGCGGTGTTATCGCATCGCACTCAGAAATTGTGGAGTATATGAGGCAGAAGGCAAGACCCTACCTTTTCTCTAACACGCTCGCACCAGCTATCGTCGGAGGCACACTCAAGGCTCTGGATATGCTCACGGCTTCCACCGCACTTCGCGATAAGCTCGAGGCTAACACAATGCGTTTCCGCCAGGAAATGACAGCTGCCGGCTTTGACATTAGGCCGGGTGTTCATCCAATTGTCCCCGTAATGCTCTACGATGAGAAACTCGCCAATGTCATGGCACACGAACTCCTCGACGAGGGGATTTATGTTGTCGGTTTCTCCTATCCAGTCGTTCCAAGAGGGAAGGCACGCATCCGTGTGCAGATTTCGGCAGCACACGATTCTAGCCAGATAGACAAAGCAGTGGCTGCATTCACCAAGGTGGGAAAGAAGCTTGGCGTCCTAAAGTAAGCTTTGGCCAGGAGTCGAGCTAGCGGAAAACCCTGCCAGCAGGTTCGGCATTCTGTAGTACTTTACGTTTTTGTGCTTTTTGGCTATATTTTTCGTGGTCGAGGTTAAATACTATGCCAACATATGAATACGAATGCCGATCCTGTCATCATACATTTGAAAAATTCCAGTCCATGTCGGACGAACCTGTCAAAGTATGCCCAAAGTGCGGTGGTGTGGTTCACCGGAAAATTGGTGGTGGCCTCGGCGTCATCTTCAAGGGGCCCGGATTTTACTGCACGGACTCCCGGAAGACGAGTTCGGCAGCTCTAACGGAGAGTAGCAACTCTTCATCTGCTGGCGCTGAGCCAAGCAAATCGGAGCAGGCAGCAAAACCAGAGAAGGTCACTGCATCTGAGACTGGCTCCTCTTCGTCCTCAAAGTCCAGTTCATAATTCGTAAAATTTGCACAGACGAGTACGCCTTGCCGATTTCATTTGGATGATTCGCTTGGTTTAGGCTTATCCGATGAGGCGGGTTCGCGCTTCCTCAAGAGGCATTTCCAGTAATTCCGGGTGCACAATAAGTCGGGAAAAGAGCGCCGCTGCGCGGGCAAGATAGAGCCCCTCAGAGATTCTTTCGTCCACTGTGAGCCGAATGCGCAAGACGTGCTGTTTTTTGCCGGTTGCACCTATGCGGTTTTCCTTCTGTTCCAGTTTTCCTAGGACAATAAAAATACTCACATTGCCCCACTCGTAGAGGTGATGGTAAGGCGCATCCAGCCCTATCGATCCCAAGTTGGCAAAAAAGCACGAGGCAAAGAGCGGGTCCATGTCTACAAGCCTGCGCGGCAGAAGATTAATCCTGTCAAGAAGCCTGTAAATTGCCATCACCAAGGCCTTGCCGCCGGGAATTCGATTTGCCACACTGGCAAGGTCTTCGCCAGGGCTTCCACCATGCTGTCTGGCGTAGGCGATGGCTTCGTTTACTTTTTTCGTAACGGTGGACAACGTATCCTCTGGAGCGAAAAAAACTTTTGTGCTGACCTCTGGAGCTTCTTCGGATATCTGCTGTTTGACAATGAATGAAAATGCAAGATAGTTGCGTTGATAGAGTGCCTTACGGTGCACAAAGCGGTTGAGCGCCGGCCGCAAGGCAAAAGATCTGACTGTAGCGGCCATTACCGTGGCAAAAAGCGAATAGTGAAGACCATCTGCACTGCCTGCTTCTTTTTCTGCAATGTACGCAAGCGCGTTGTCGACATTGATCTCTTTCTCATAAAAGACCGATGATGCATTTCTGCCTTTCATCATGTACGGCATCATGACGTTGAGCGCGTGGGGTTGTTTGACTCTTTTGCCGTCCGGACGGTCGTAAAATAGCATGGTTTACTATATGGCGCGAGTAGTTGCAGGTAAAGTAGCTAATGGAGAAACGCGACCGCCGTATCCAACGCTCCCAAGGCCAGGCTGTTGCGCAGGATCCGCCGGTTAGCGAAAGCTCCAAAGCATGCTGAACTTTGAATACGGAAAATTTATACAATAATATTGACATAAAGAGCATATTTATACTAATATGCCGCCATGAAAAAGATTGTATTGGCATATTCGGGTGGCCTGGATACGACGGTGATCATTCCATGGCTGAAAGAAAACTACGATTGCGAAGTCATCGCCGTGTGTGGGGATGTCGGGCAGGAAACCGATTGGGCAGCGCTTGAAAAGCGGGCGCTGGCGACAGGCGCGTCCAAGGTTATCGTTCTGGACCAAAAACAGGAGTTCGTGAGTAAGTACTTGTGGGCTTTGGTCAAAGCCGGAAGTCCCTACGAGAAAAAGTACCTTCTTGGCACTTCTGCGGCGCGTCCGTTGCTGGCCAAGGGATTGGCAGAGGTTGCACTCAAGGAGCATGCTGACGCTATTGCGCATGGCTGCACGGGTAAGGGCAACGACCAGGTTCGATTCGAGCTTGGCATAAAGGCTTTCGCGCCGGACATGGAAGTGATTGCGCCTTGGCGAATTTGGGACATTCAAAGTAGGGACGAGGAGATTGCGTTCCTGGAAAAGCGCGGAATTCCCGTTCCGATGAAGAAAGC
>JBDKTP010000139.1:0-5559 GCA_039680115.1 Rectinema sp. | reverse complement strand
GCAAAGCCCGCTACCATTGCAAACATCATTGCAATACAAATGGCGCGTTTCATAAGGATTCCTCCTTGTTGAACATGAACTTTAGCCGCAATGCGGCTTAACACAGCGTATTGTGGCTTTCCAAAATACACCGCTTATAAATGTTATCCTGTTCTGGGAACCGCGCATCAGGAAAGATACAACAATTGTGGTCTATAAAATGACACGAAGGGCAGGAATCAGCGAATAGCACTTTTCGAACATTTACAGCATCCATTTCACATTTCATTTCACATTTCTATACACTTCTTCCCGACTATGGAATCCGTCCTTTATGACCGTTGCATCAAGATTTGCGGCCGTTACGAGCGTCGGCTCAAGGGCGATATAGGGTACCTTGTTTTGCCCATCGTCGATTCTGTTCTCACTGGGGATCTTTTCGCCGCGCGCCATCATCACCGCAAAACCGGCTGCCTTGAGCGCAAGTGTATCGATCGGCTTATAGATCGTTGCAAACTGCGTCCCCTCGGCAATGCGCTGACAGGCAGAAAGCTCCGCGTCCTGGCCGGTCACCTTGGTTTTGCCGATCATCCGGTTTTCTGACAGCACCGAAATCACCGTTTCTGCTTCCATATCGTTGCCACACAGGACCGCATCAATCTGGACACCAGGTTTTATGAGGCCTTCAAAGCGCGACTTGACTTCGTCGCTCATCCAATCGCTGGGCCAGATCTCGCCTACGAGTTGAATCTCTCTGGAAGCCACAAGCGGATCCAATACCGAATGGAAGCCGCGATTGATCATGTAGGAATTGTTGTCTGTGGTGGCGCCGTTGACAATGACATAGTTGCCTTTGGGCACCGCTTTTGTAACAGCTTCGGCCTGAAATCGCCCTACAGCCTCGTTGTCAAACGAGATATAGAGATCGACGTTCGCCTTGTGCAC
This sequence comes from Rectinema sp., assembly GCA_039680115.1. GTDB lineage: Bacteria > Spirochaetota > Spirochaetia > Treponematales > Rectinemataceae > JAFIHQ01. Next base: position 4,635 of record JBDKTP010000139.1, on the reverse strand, counting down.
GAGCCTATCGTAGCACATCACCGGAACGCCCTTGCGTTTGGCCTCCCTGCAGACATCGCTCAGTTTTTCTGCGTCGTTGGGCGTGATGACAAGCGCGTCGACGCCCTGGTTGATGAGCTCCCGCACCTGCGCAATCTGCGTGTTGGCATCCTGATTGGCCACCCTCAAGGTCACCTCGCCGCCAAGGTCGTGTACGGCTTTGGTAAAGCTGTCTACGTCACGCCGCCAGCGTTCCACGACAAGCGAATCAAGCGAAAAACCGATAAGCGGCACCTTGCCGTTAGAGGTACCTGAACCGGACCCCGTCTCCTGAACAGGAGCCTTTTTTGAGGACTTGCTGCACGACAAAAAAATAGTACATACCAAAATCAATGCGGCTATACAGGAAAAGAGCGTAGTCGATTTCCGTAACGCCGACTTCCGCAGCAATGAACTTTGAGTTGACCGTCGCACTGACTTGCCCGCAACCTTTCTGATCGTTGGAATCTGTGAAGCGTGCATCAATCCTCTCTCCTTTCCTCTTCTCCAGAAGTTTTGGGTATAGACTGGGCGGCATATTCGCGCGGCGTCATGCCCGTTACCCTTCTGAAAAGACGCGCAAAATAGTTCGGATCCGAGTAGCCACACTCCTGACTCACATCCCTCACCGCAACATTGGGTTTTCTTAGGAGCTCCTTGGCTTTTTTCATTCGATAATCGATCAAGGTTCGTGCAAAGCCCTTCTTGAGTTCATTGGACATGAGCCGAGTCAGGTGCCCCGCAGAAATGCCCATGGCCTGTGCGGCGGTTTCCAGACTGATCGGTTCCTTATAGTGATTTTCAATGTACTGCAGTGCCCGAACCACAAAGGGAGAGTATTCGCCCTGCGCGGCAGCATGTTCCTGCAGACGCTGGAAACGGCTTCGCACACGTGCACCAAAAAGTCGATACGATCCTTTAATCCACAAATCTTGGAGTTCCGAAAGATTCATGGACTCCGCGTAGGTCGCATCCGACAAAAGCCCTGCACCAGCAAGGCTGGAAATTGCAAAAACCAATGCTCCGATCACCCTAAAATAAAGCTGTTCATGTGGTACATCTCGAGCATTGTCAGTATCTAAGCCTAACAGGATTTTGTCCAAAATCTGTGCTGCCACTGTAAATTCGCCTTCGGTAACGGCGTCGAAGAACTGAGTGTCCAGCTGTGGAGCTGCAGCAAGTCGGGCTTCCCCATTGTTTCCCAGACTTTGATGCGTGTTTTCTCCTCCACTTACCACATTTTGCCCAATATACGATCCTAGAGCAGAGTCCCAAGATTGCAACACATCGTCCAATGGTTTTACATCGCCCAGCACTAACTGCATCTCTCCAGTCGCCAAGAGCGAGCTGAAGTTTAACTGGGCCAAACTCAAGAATTCCTCAACCTCGTCTTGTGCATCCTCCGTCGATTTTGGCACTTTTGTGGCTTTTATCGGCAAAAACCACGCACAATACCTTTCATCTTCCAAGGGTCCAGCGAGCGCTATTGTCTTGTACTGCAAGAATGTGCAAAAACGATCATAGAGCGCTTCGGGCTTGCCCTCGTTCGGAGAAAAACTTGCCACAGCCATCAAACCAAGATCGCTCGGCAGACTGAGTAACTTTTTATAAAGGGGAAGATTAACTATGTTCTTGTGCTGATGGCAAATCTGATAAAAGAAAGCGGTTTGAACAATGGGAGACAATTCCTGTTGCAACTCCTTGGTTTCCAGCTCTTTTTCTTCCAGGCTGTTTGCCTTATCCAGATAATTCGAGGCTGCCTGGAGTGCTGACTCGAGCCTTTCGCGCGACACAGGTTTCAGAAGATAGTCACAGACCCCCATGGAGAGCGCCTCCCGGGCGATATCGAACCGCTCGTATGCGGTCACCAGGATAAACGCCTTGGCCCCACCCTGTTCAGACAAAGCACGAATGGCATCCAATCCACTGAGCCCAGGCATCTGAACGTCCATGAGCACGATATCGGGGGCAAGCAGCTTGCTTTTTTCGATGGCTTCTCTTCCCGACTGTGCGGTACCAACAACTGTATATTGCAACTGAAAATAACGCTTAATAAGCATCTGCAGCCCATTGATGATTGGCAGTTCGTCGTCCACAATGAGAACTCGTTTCACTGATTCAACCCTTTAATGCCTATCGGCAGAATAATCGTAACCCGTGTCCCGTGGCCCAGTTCGCTTTGGATCTCGACCTTTCCTTGCTCAGCGGTAGCCAAAGCAACGCGGCGCACCACGTTATGAAGACCAATTCCGTGTTGCGGGGTGGTGTCTTCAAGGTCCGCAGCAGCCAAGGCGATGGCAATCTCTTCCTTTTCCATCCCCTTGCCGGAGTCGCTTACAGAGAGCCTAATACTGTCTCCTTCCAGCCGGGCGGAGACGACGATCTCGCCACCTTCCTCATAGTCTTTAAAGCCGTGAACGACCGCGTTCTCCACAAGTGGCTGCAGAATAAGCGCCGGTGTTTCGTAGCCCGTCACCTCGTCTTGTACCTCGATTCTAAAGCGGTAACGCTCGCCAAAACGCATCTTTAAAAGCCAGATATACTGACGTACACACTCGATTTCCTCCGAAACGAGCACAAAACGTGTAGAAGGTTTGAGCGTATAACGGATAAATGCTGCAAGTTTTTCCAAGAATTCAGCAGTTCTTTCGTTGCCTTCTGCCAATGCGAGTTGCCAGCCTGCAGCAAGGGTGTTGTATAAAAAATGAGGATTTATCTGTGTCTGCAGCGCCAAAAGCTCAGCATCTTTAAGCCTGTGCTGGTAGGTCAATACGCGCATCCGCTCTTCCATAAGCGAGCGCTCCAACTCTGCTTTGCGCTTAAGTTCTGCAAAAGCCTCCTGGATGCTGGACTGCATGTGGTCAAAAGCGTCGTGCAGTGTACGGATTTCGTCGTCGCGCTCGTAGGGCGGCAAAGGATGGTCGTACTCGCCGCGTGCAACTGCATCCGCCGCAAGTGACAGCTTGGTAAGGGGCTCCGTAATCGTGTACGAGTAACGGGCGATCAGCACCAAAGACAGCAAGAATGCCACCAAAAGCAACACGCCGTTCGAGATGATTGCAAGCCCAATGTTCGTTTTAAATGCCGAGAACCCGTTGAGCGACTGCCCTAAATAGATAGAATCCATCTTGCCGCTCAAAAAGTTGATGAGCGAGACGGTGTGACGCGCATCCTCATACAGACTGACATACTGAGCGACATTACGGCCGCGCTTTGCCTGCACGGCACCTTCCGCGCTCGTAAGGTAGCTGTCGATGAGGCAGGTCAAGTCCTTTTCCAGCAACAAGGCCTCGTCGGTTTTGTTCTCCTTGTTGAGCTTGCCGCCCATGTCTGACAACAATGTTGAGTTACGGATAAAATCTTTGAGCGACTCAGAGTTTTTTGCAGAAAGATAGCCCGTCAAATTCTCTTGCGTTTCCCGCAGCGTGGTCCTTATTTGTTCCATGGACACGGAATTACGGAACAAGAGCTCGATGCTCCTCGTGACGTCCAGTGAGGCAACGGCCGTGTAGGATGTCGCAACAACCAGTACGAGCAGAATCACCACCGAATTGGCGATTATCCGGTTACGAAGGCCTTTATTCCAAAGAGGCGCCGTCATAGCTCGCCTCCCCGCTGCGGAATTATCTTAAATCCAACAGAAATTCTTTCTTGCCCCCGCATTCCGGTTCGCTGTCCAATTGCAAGTGCCACGCTCACCTTGCCCATCATAGCAGCGTCGCGCACAATGCTTGCGTGTACAACTCCTTTCTCTATAAGGCGTTTTACTTCGTCGTTTTCGTCTGAACCAATAATGACAATCTGCCCCACGACTCCACGGTCGATTATTACTTGTGCGGCACCAATTGTAGCCTTAGCATCGATGCACAAAATGGCATTGATGTCGGGATGGTCAGCCAACATGCGGGCACAGGCATCTTCTCCGCCCAAGATGCTCTCTTCTTCGCGCACTGCAGCTACGATGCGCGTCCCCGGCTTGGCTTTCGTGGCCTCTTCCACACCTTTATAAAAAGGTTCCTCGTTATAACTGAACCCCTGAGAAGTGTCCGCCGACAGAATGACGCCAATGCGTGCGGACGCGCCAAGCAAGCCAAGCGCCAAAGTGCCCGCTTCTTTGCCCTGTCGGCCTGAGTCGCCTGCGACGCTCGAGTATTTCCAGCTTTTCGGTTCATCGATTGCGACTGGGACGAAAGGAATATTCGCAGTAGCAGCCTCTTCAGCCATGTCTCGAATATCGAGACCAGCAGACCTAAAGAGCACGATACCATCCACTTTACTTCTCATGGCGATATCGAACCAGCGCCGGATCTCAGCGAGCGTTGTGCCCTCTTCGCCTGCAACGACTTGCGGGAACAAAAAAACCTGCAACGCGGCATTTTGGTGTTCGGCTTCTTCCCTTAGTGCTTCTTCCAGTTGAGCAAAAAATGGATCCGTCGTGTCCGGCAGAATGGCCACCAAATGGAACCGTGCCGTCTTAATGTCTGCCGGGTTACGCAACACTGTAGAAGCCAGCGCCGTGCGGCTTCGGTTGACGAGCGCCACATTGAACGCCAGGGCTCCAACGAGCGCCACCGCGAAGACGACAATGGACAAAATCCACCAGTGTAATCGATTGAA
>JBDKTP010000138.1:0-16860 GCA_039680115.1 Rectinema sp. | reverse complement strand
ATAAGCAGCATAAAGAGTCCTGTCTGTAAAACCGTACTCAGGTTCCCGACACTGACACCCTTATCGACAATGGTGGACATGAGTGTCGGCAACGAGAGGTCGCCGACAACTTCCACGGCCATCATCACGACAGCTAACAAAGCCCACTTCCAATAAGGGCTGAGAGCGCCAAATATTACACTTGAAGCAGTCTCTGGTTTAGCTGGCTTAGAAGTCATGGATACAGTCTATGAATTGTCATTTTGAGACATTGTATTGCTGCTTGCCTTAGAGCTTTCTGCCATTTTTATCTCCTGGAGTGCAGTGTTATTTTCCTTCTCTAATGCACTCCCTTTCTTATGCTTTTTCTGTTGCAACTACATTCTCCTTATCAGTTTCCAAGTTCTCATTGGTTTTCATATTCCCGGGCATTTTCATATTCCCGGGCAATGGAAGCTCTCATCCCGCAACGTTGCCGCGCCCAAACGCAAGCATCGACGCGACATCTCTACCTGAAAGCTTCTTAACCATATTGTCGTTCATTCTTACGACAAAACCACTAATCGTATTCAGGTCTTCTGCACTAAAGCCATCAAAGCACTCTCTATCAATGGCGATGTAGCGATCCCGCAATTCTGAACCTATAGAACGGCCTTGTTCTGTGAGTCTGACGAAGGCACAGCGGCGGTCTTCCTGACTTGTGTCGCGCGCAATGAGTCCCGCTTCTTCCATCCTGGAGAGCATGACCGTAATAGTTGCGGGCCTGCGGCCAATTGTGCGGGCAAGCTGGGTTTGCGTCATACTGCCGTGTTCCATAAGCGTAAAGAGCACATACGGTTGGCCTGGATAAAGCCTGAATTCGTTGAGAACTTCTTGTGTGCGTATAAAACGGATCCTGGCGAAATCAGTCAGCAATTTGCCGACGACTTCAGGGGTTATTTTGTCCATAAACGCTGTGTCTCCAAAAACCTCAAATACCGTACATAATCATTATACAATGCTTATGTAGAATAGTTAGCCTGCTAACAGTTGGCGAATATAGCGAAATCGACACAGAGTGGTCAACAAAAGTGCGAAAGAATTCCTAAGTTTTCACTCAAGTTTAGTAAGGTCAACGCCAAAAATCCGCAATATGAAAATCTGCAGCGAGAAAATTGGTAAACATGGACCATGTGCCCTTGGAAAGATCATATTGGATCCCTACACCTAGACCGCGGTCTCGTCTGCCATAGTAGAGACTCCCAACACCAACGGGTGTCAAACGCAAATAAAGGTGTGTGGATGTAGAGAACGCCGAGCTGGTCGAATTGTCCTGCCAGAGAGTGTGAAAGCCTTCCAGAACACCGGCAGTGAGAAGCATGGAATAGATGTCTGTGGGCTCGTCTTTGTTAATATATCTTTTCCCTAAAATAGAATAGGTCGCGGCAGCATTCAGAAAAAGCGTGCCGGCGGGCGCAGGCGCCACTTCGCCGATCAGTCCCAGGTTGGTCTCGAGGCGTGGCGTGAGGCCCAGCGTTGCACCGAGCTCTGCGTAGGCGCCTGGGCCCGCCGGCCTGTACGAGTCGGCACCAGCAAAAAAGGTCCACGTTGATGCGGAAAGCGACAAATCCTGGGCTTGCATACTTCCGGGCACGACGAACGCGACCAAAAGCACTACCGTGGCAAAAGCCATCAGGGCAGTTCGACTCTTGTTGTTTGCTTTGTCTTTTGATATAAGAAATTGCTTCATAGAATCCAACCCGCTACAAAAACGTTACTCAAGTCTCTGCTCAACATCTTCGCAAATACCCCGCACAGTGCAGCCCTTGCGAGGCTCGCATAAGAGCAGCTACCGACGTCAATATCACCTTCATATTAAAATATCAGTAAAAGAAATAGCTGAAATCAAAAAGCCTTACTCCCCAACCGCCATACTTCAGGTGGCCATCCAAGACAATATCGAATGCCCCCATCGTATAGTAGCCGTCACCGGAAAAAAAACGTAAGGGCTGGCATGAGATCAAGAAGATCTCTTTCCCTGCACCGCTTTGCCCCGCTTTTTCACCAAAAGGTTGCACGTATGCACCAAGACTCACCATCGGTGCCAGGCTCACTCGTCGTACGAAGAGTTTTCCAAATGGATGCTCAAGGTACCTTCCGAACGTCACATCACACGATAACCCGAGGTACGAAGCATCGAACTCCCATGGATTGAATGGCAAAAGCCAGTGTAATCCCAATGCCGCACTTACAAAAGGGCTCTGAACTGGGTCAATTCCCAGACCAAAGTTCAAGTACTCCGCATCAAGCAACAGGTCAGGTGCCGCATAGCCTTGCAGAGTGACCGAATAGAACAACGTTCTGGAAGGACCAAGTCTGTCTTGATCCACCACTTTAGTCGTTTTGGCGTTTACGGTATTTGTTGCAGGAAAAGTACCTTGAGCAGGGAGACTGCCACCGGTTATCAGACAGAAGGCGGCGGCTGCAAGCAGACGATACAGTTTGCGTTTCATGGCTCAGCCCCCAACCAGGAAGACGAGATATGTAAGAAAATTGCCAATCGTACGATAGTGCCTTGCTTCCTCAATCGTGACAGGTCTTGAATCAGGCAGCAGGCCTTGCAGGTTATCATATGCTTGTTGCACAACACGCTCGTCATTGAATAAGAACTCCATCTCTCTAGAGAGGTGTTGAGAACGAAAATTGAAATTCGCGCTGCCAAACGCCACTAGATTCTTGTCGGCTATCACGATTTTGGAATGGATAAACGCTCTTTCTGAGGGCTCATACATATAAATACTCGCCCCCGCCTTCATAAGTGGTTCCATGCAGTAGCCCATTGCGCGATCATAAGGGTCCATATCTCCATGTTTGGCCATCAAGATATTTACTTTAACACCGCGAGACGTGGCGGCACGAATCTTGTCAAGTAATTCACTTGTCACAAAAGAATACGATTGTACTAGCCAAATCTCCTGCTTGGCATACAGAAAAAAGGCGTCAAACATTGCGTCAGTTATTCCGTTCTCGTCCAGGCCCTGATCTGCAAGCCACAAAAAAGTTTCTGGTGCATCCATTTTCTGAATGGGGAAATCTGCCGGGTCTATGTGCTCCGGAGAAAATGCGTTCCACGTAACACAGAAAGAGCGGATCATGCTGCGGGCTACTTCTTCGCTCTGAACTTCGACGAGAGTATCCATGTGTCCGCCCTCATCAAGGGGCGCCAATGACTGCTGGTTGATGTTCATGCCGCCTGTTGTTATGTACTTCCCGTCCACGATCCAAAACTTCCTGTGATCCCTATCCAACAGATTTACCGTTGTGGGAAGCCGTTCTCCTGAGAAAGTGTTGTATTCAACCACATGCACGCCGCCCTTTGTCAGTGTTTGTGAGACAACGGGAAGAAGCTGTTCTGATCCATTCCTGCGCTGAGAATATGATGAAGGATCGAGAATAAAGTAAACTCGCACCCCTTCCTGCGCTTTTCGCATGAGAGCTTCGTAGATTGGTGCAGAATACTCATGCCAATTCGCGAGAAAAACAGTGACAAGTATATAATCATGGGCGGAATTTATAAGTTCTACTGCCCGCTTGGACCACTCTTTGCTGGAAAAGTAGATTGTTGGCATACTGCATGCGCACCGCGGTATACCATGTGCTTCAAAGTAGGTTGCCAGATCTTCTTCGCTCGTTACCGGCTTTTCCTGCTTGATCGTACTCGCACACGACACAAACTGGGAAGCGAGGATAAGCGCAAAAACTGTGTCCAGTAATAGCCTGGATGGTTTTGATAAATTGTTATTTAATAAATACTTAATCCTCATCATTAACTCGTCTTGTTGTAGTTTTCTGTGCTTTCTGTGCTGTAATTCTCAGTGGCCTGTTGCACTTTTCATCTTTTGCGCGCTGCTATGTACCATTTCTTAAGAACCCTGTGTCGTTTCTGCGTGGCATTCTATCTCGTGAATCATGTCGAGTCTAGGTTAGCCAAAACGGCGATTTAACGCTGAAGAAGGGCTCAAGTATGGTTTTAAGTTCATCCCTGAAAACATGATGAGGAGCATATCCGAGGGATACGAGCCTACCGGTATCCATCCTGCAGTCTTTTGGTCGCGGGGCTCCTGTACTCGGCGGACTTTTTACCGGATTAACAAACGAGGCATCTATGCCAAGTGCTTTTGCCATTTCGAGCACCATACCATATTTTGTTATGCCAACAGGACCAGAAAGCAAGAAAAGCGGCAAATTGGCGCCCTTTGGCTCGTTACCCTTTCGGGCAGCCTCGATTTTTTCGGGTTGACTCAACCAAATATCGACGAGAATCTCTATGGCTGCCGCTACATCATCGACATGGAGCGGATACCGCGTGGACCAATCGTCAATGTTGCAAGGTTTGCGCGCCTTTAGATACAATGCCAGCTCGGTCACCGAGGATTCCTCAAGGCGCTCGACTGGACCATACAGCATTGGAATCCTCAAAACCAGCCCACCCGCCTTTGAGAGTGTCTCGCCCGATTTGGTCTTGCCTAGATTTTCTGCAACAGCGAGTTCTCCGGCTAACTTGAGCTTGCCATATTCGTTCAGTGGATTGACAGGCGACTCAGGGCGGTATGGCGGATTTGTCCCGTCGTTGACGTAATCAGTAGAAAGATAGATCATGCGTGCACCACAGCTTCTGCAAGCTCGTGCCAAATTGGCGGTTGCGCCCACATTGAGCTTCTGCGCACGTTCCGGATCGTTGTCCACAATGTCTGGTCTTCGTTCCGCCGCGGCGTGGATGACAAAATCGGGTCTTATTTCCTGACATAATTTGGAAATTGCATCAAAATCCGTAATATCTATCTTTAGTGTGGGCGGCTTCGCACGCGAAAACGCCAGGCCAATAAGATTGATGTCGTTACGATTTATCAGTCTCGCGCTGACTGCTCTACCCAACAGGCCCGTGGCTCCAGTGAGCAAGATTTTCATGCGACAATGTTATCATATTAGGGCTTATTCAAGACAGTATGCTGGCCGGAAACTTGCACAAAATGGCTTTTTCCTATAAGGTATAAAAAGGGAAAGGAGCCTAGTATGGATACAGTGTTGTGGTCTGCGCGGCAGAGTGCAGAGTGGAGGACTAAGGTCGGTTTGGCCGAAATGCTCAAAGGTGGCGTGATCATGGACGTAACCAACGCCGAACAGGCAAGAATTGCCGAGAAAGCCGGAGCTTGCGCTGTCATGGCTCTGGAACGAGTGCCTGCCGATATAAGAGCACAAGGCGGTGTGGCGCGCATGTCCGATCCCCGGAAAATCAAGGAAATTCAAGACGCAGTCTCCATTCCAGTTATGGCCAAATGCAGAATCGGACACTTTATGGAAGCCCGAATCTTGGAGGCGCTCGGTGTGGACTTTGTCGACGAGTCGGAAGTCCTCACGCCAGCCGATGAAAAATATCACGTTGCGAAAAATGACTTTAAGGTGCCATTTGTCTGTGGTTGCCGCGATCTTGGCGAGGCACTTCGACGCATTGGGGAAGGTGCCGCAATGATCAGAACGAAGGGTGAGCCCGGCACTGGCGATGTTGTAGAAGCGGTACGACACATGCGTGCAGTACGCGATGGCATAGCTCGCTTGATGAGTCTGCCACGCGAGGAGCTTATGACTGCAGCCAAGGAACTTGGGGCGCCCTATGAGCTGGTCTATGAAGTTGCCGTGACTGGCAAACTCCCTGTGCCAAACTTCTCTGCAGGCGGTATAGCAACGCCAGCAGATGCAGCGCTCATGATGCAGCTCGGCGCTGAGGCGATTTTTGTCGGTTCAGGCATTTTCAAATCAGGAGACCCTGCAAGACGGGCAGCCGCTATTGTTGGTGCAGTTGTTAATTACAACAATCCAAAGGTCCTTGCGGAGTTATCTGAAGACCTGGGCGAGGCAATGGTTGGCATTGGGATGTCGGAGCTCCCGGAAAACCAGCGAATGGAGACCAGGGGCTGGTAAGGGTTGTCAAACACTGGACGAGCTCTTACATAAGTTTTTTAGAATAAGGTTCTATTGTGAAAAAAATAGGTGTACTCGCGCTTCAGGGCGATTACGAAGCGCATATTAAGGCGCTTAAATTGGCAGGTGCAGCCCCCTTTGAAGTCCGTTCCCGTGTTGACTTACAAAAAGCGGAAGCTATGGTCATTCCCGGTGGCGAAAGTACCGTTATGGGTTCGCTCTTGGAACGATTTGGTTTTCTGGACGACTTTAGGCAGCGTATTCTTGCGGGAATGCCCGTTTTTGGGACTTGCGCAGGTCTGATCCTTCTTGCAAAAGATGTTGAGGGTGAAGACCCTGAAGCAGGAGTTGTGGCGCGGAGCCCTGCTGCCCAGGAAAAATTGCGGCGGCGGCAACCCACGCTCGGCGTGCTCGATGTTACCGTTCTGAGAAACGCGTACGGCACGCAGATAGACAGCTTCCATGCTCCGCTTGTCACTTCCATTCCGACTGCGCCAATGCTGGATGGCGTCTTTATCCGGGCGCCAAAAATTGTGCGCGTGGGACCCACTGTGGAAGTGTTGAGTTCTCTTAAGTCGGATCCTGTGCTCGTGCGCCAGGGAGTTATTCTTGGTGCAACATTCCATCCGGAACTCGTGCCCGGCGCAGGGATTCATGCATACTTCCTGACTTTTGTTTGACAGAGGTGTAGCCACTTGGACTGCTGGACTGCCCTTGCTGTGCACTACACACGGCAAGGGGCTCCTATGGCTCGGCGTTTTGGTCTTGAATAGGTTCGTGCACCATGACTTTGTCGATGCGGTTACCGTCCATATCGAGTATTTCAATTTTCCGGTCATTCCATACGCAGCTGTCCCCAGCCTTGGGGATTCGCCCCATGCAGTCCAAAACCAGACCCGCCACGGTGTCGTAGTCGCGCTGACTGATCAGACTCTCATCGAGTTCAAGCGCGTCTGCAAACTCTGCAATGGACAATGCGCCATCAACGAGCAAGGAACCATCCTCGCGCTTCACAATACCAGGGAGCGAGGCATCGGAGTGTTCGCTCAAGCCACCCAAAATAGATTCCAAAAGGTCACTTTGGGACACAAGGCCTGACACGCCGCCGTATTCGTCTACGATAAGGCCAGTGCCAACGTTTGCCCTCTGCAAAAGTGAAAGGGCCCGCAGCGCCGAAATGGTCTCCGGCATTAGCAAAGGCTTCTCCATAACCTGCATCAAGTTGACAGACCTGTCTCGTGCTATCGCTGCCAATGCTGTTCGAACATCGAGCATGCCAATGACATCGTCAATATCTCCTTTTACAACAGGGAGATACGGTACATTGGCGTTTTCAATTACATCTTCAGGGGCTATTTTGCCTGTCTCCGAAATGTCGATGGTCACGACCTCTGTGCGTGGCACCATATATACAGTAACGCGCCTGTCGTCCAGATCAAACACACCGTCGACCATTTCCTTCTCAGAAGTGCGAAAAACTCCATTTTCGGCACCTTCGGATATGAGTACCTTTACTTCGTCTTCGGTGACTTCCGGTTCCTTGTGTTTGGCAATGCCAAGAACTTTTAGCACGAGTGATGTCGTATCGGTAAAAAGGCGTACGAGTGGATAAAAAACTCTGCTCACCGCACGTAATGGCCGCACAGTAAAGGCAGCGGCTGCCTCTGGGTTAGAAAGAGCCAGGGCTTTTGGCACCAGCTCCCCCAGAATGACCGACACGTAAGTGGTGACGAGGACTACAATCACAACGGAAAGAGGCCTCGCTATGGGCGAAAGCAGTGCCGCCTTTGCGAGCAGTGCAGCGAGCGAGTCAGCAAAGGTCAGCCCGCCAACGGCACCGGTGAGCGTACCGATAAGCGTTATAACTACTTGTATAGCAGAAAGATATTGTCCTGGTTCCTGGGCGGCCTTTAGTGCCAGCTTGTATCGTTCGTCGCCTTGATCGGCTTTGTGGCGCAAACGCGCCTTTCTGGACGACACCAAGGCCATTTCCGAAAGAGAAAAGAAACCGTTTAAGAGGATAAGCACAAGCAGAAATATGATTTCAGAGATCATCGCAGAACCTCTGACAAAACTTGTAAAACGGAAATCGTCATGGGCACATGAGTGCGAAAAAAGCACGAATAGCTACTACTGAAAGGGTCGGAGTCTGGAGAAGGAGGCTCCTTTGAGTCTTGTTTTTGTTCATTCATACTTCAACAATAACCAAAAATCCTGTCTTCGTCGAGTATGGACCGGGCACTTTCATGAATTGCAATTCTTGTTATACTCAAATGATGTTCGCAAAAAAACCCTTAACGATGGTCCTTTGCTTTCTGACGCTAGGGGCCCTAGCCTGCACTGTACAAAACGCTTTTGCACAAGGCTCCGACCAGGTTTTGCCTGACTCAGTTTTTCCTGAGCACGATGTCTTTCGGCAGGTCACGGAACCACTTGGAATCGGGACAGATCAATTTGCGCAGCGCCTGGCAAGGGTACGGGCCTCCGGTCGGGAGCCTGTGGGACTTGTGCTCACCGGTGGCTCTGCGCGTGCCTACGCTCACATCGGCGTCCTTGAAGCGCTCGAAGCCGAGGGGATTAGGCCCGATTTTATCGTTGCCAATTCTATGGGAGCGCTGATCGGCATGTTTTATGCTGCAGGCATGTCTCCTCAAACCATAGCGCAAGTCGTGCAAACGATGCCGCCCGAGCAATACCTGGATATTGTTTTGCCTATTCGTGGTGGTTTATTGGATAGTGCCAATCTTCAGTCCCTGGTTCGAACTTTGGTAGGAGATGTGGATCTTTCCGACTTGCCTATTCCCATTCTGGTTATTACGGAGGACCTTAAGTCTCGACGTCAGGTTGAGTTGGCGGCAGGCGACTTTAGCAAGGTTTTGGCCGCCAGCTTTGCGTTGCCTGCCGTCTTTGAGCCGGTTTCTCTTGACGACCTGCTGCTCATAGATGGTGGAGTGACGAATCTTGTACCGGTGGCGACTGCTGCTCGGTACTCGTCCAGGCTCATCGTCTCTACGGCGCTTTACGACCGGCCCATGGATTTCGGAAACCCCATCACCGTCATCAATCGGGCCTTCGACATAGGTAAGACGCGCAGCGGAATGGAGGAGATTTTTGCTTTTACTCCTCTTGTTATCCGCAACGACGTGGAGACCATCTCGTACATGGCCTTTTCGGATCCATCGCTCATTATCGAACAGGGAAGGAAAAGCGCGCAGAGCTGTATAGAGAGCATTAAGGCTAATCTTGAGTCCTCCGTTGAAGTCTCAGGTGGCAATGATGTCATAAAAGAGCCCGAAACCGACCGCACCCTGGAAGAGCGGCGCAAGTTCTATGCAACACAGGTGCCACTTCAACTTTCTCTCCTTTCATCCGGCGCATTGCCTGCTTCCAATTTACACTGGAATCTTCAGCCCACACTTAAGGTTGCCGACAGGTTCGTGCCCAATACCTTTGAGCCAGAAAGTTTGGGCTTGACTGGGCAGGCATATGCAGGCCTTTCGTTCGACTGTGCAGTGGGCAAAGCCCGATATGGTCTTTCCACGCTCTTTGGCCTGGGGGCTGTACAAGGCAAAGCATGGACACTAGGCGCACAGGCGCTTCTTAATCCTGTCAGCACCTTGAGGCTTTCCGGCGCCGTGCGCCTCTGGGGAGATTTTGTACCCTTGAGTTCTTATGGTCTCGACCCCAAAAGCATAGAAGCTTCGGTCGGGATTTCGTGGTCAAGCGCAAGCCAACAGTCTTTGTTTGCGTTTGTTCCCCGTTTCTCCGCAAGTGCGAAATACAGTTTGGACACTTCTGGCTTCGATTGGCAGACTGGCCTGGGTTTGGAGTCTCAGCATGAACAGCGTCAATTTCTACCAAGAATCCACACTTACACAGGCTTCTTTGCCGATTCTGCATCCAACACAATCCATTACGGGCCAGAAGGCGGAGTCAAGTTGGATCTGGCGCTGGAGCATCATGGTGCTTTGCGGCTGCGGGGAGCCTCCAGGTTTGATATTTCCCGACAAGGACTTGAACTTACGGATGATACTTCGTTTAGAGGCAAGGTACCCCAGGGGTCATCGGATTGGGTCGGCATTGTGAATACAGAAGCTGTCTGGTTTGCTAAGCCGCTCGAATTCAGTGCAGGGGAAGCTCTCCTTGTGAGCGATATACAGGTTGGTCCCTATTTTGATTCAGCATGGGCTGGCTCAGGCTCGATTCTTAAGCCTGATACTTATGCGGTTGGAATCTCGATTTCTGCTTCTGCGAGTCTATTTGGTCTTAAACCGACAGAACTCTCGGTTTTTTGCGGCGTAGATAATTTCGGTAGTCTCATATTTGGCTTGAGGGAAGGCAGACTATTCTAGATGTCGGCTTTTGCCCGACCACGGTCTGTCCTGATGGCATAGTCAAGTCATTTTTTGGCCATTATAAAAACGCCGCCCCTGTGCGAGGCGGCGAATTCAATCATCGATTCGAGCGTGTTTACAGTTTCATCATGATGCCAAGCGTCGAGACACCAAAACCGCCTCTCGCCGCACCAAAGTGATACGCATAATAGCTGTCCACATTGATAGCCGTTTTTGGGCTAAAGTAATAGTTCAGTCCGCCACCGGATGCAATGCCAAAGCCAAATCCCGCACCACCAGCCCCCAGACCAACAAGAATGCTAGGTCCCAGGTCGATGTAGAAATCGAAGTTCTGGATCTCCTTTGGCAGATCGGGGAAGGCATTCAAGCTGAGATGCGCAGTACCAAGACCGGCAACATTCATTGCAATGCCGAAATCATACCAAATGGGGAAATACACACCTGCTTTGGCAGCGCCACCAAAGGTGATGGGGAAGGCATCAGGGATATTGAGTTTGTAGAAAATGTACTCGTAAGTACCTGCTACTCCCAGGCCACTTGCTGTCAACGCAGAGACGCCGGCGCCTGCCGATGATTGGCCAACGTCGAGATGGGTGCCCTGTGCAAAGCTGAAAGCAGCTACAGTGCACAGAAAGACCCCGATTAATAGCGTCTTTTTCATTCTTTATACCCTCCTCTTCCATAAAGTCCTGAATTTCTGCCAATCTCTTGAGGATTAGCTTGCTACCCTTGCTACCTTACAATTATCTATAATAAATTACTACATAACAAACGCTGTGCCAATCCAAATTGATTGAGGTCTTAAGAAAATCTCAAGGATGTTGTGCGCCCTCTTTTTTGGGCGAAAGAACTTTTGTAATGGATTTGTAATGGATGTAATGGGCTGGCGTCACAAAGGAGGAGATGTGAAAATCATCATTGTAGGCAACGGCGCTGCAGGCATCGCTGCAACCGAGGCCATTAGAGACCACGATAAGGACTGCGAGCTTTCAATCTACTCGGATGAACCAGGGGTTCATTATTCCCGTCCACGCATTATCGAATATCTTGGAGGCAAGGCAACACCGGAGAAAATCGCCATAAAGTCACCAAGTTATTATCAGAAGAATAATATTGTACTTCATGAGCAGACGAGCATTACAGCCATCGATCCAAATGCAAAGATGGTAATCCGGGCGGATGGTCAGACCGAAAGTTTTGACAAGCTCATTATTGCAATGGGCGCAAGTTCTTTTTTGCCACCGGTTGAGGGTTCAAAACTCCCAGGCGTGTTTACTTTGCGGACCATTGCAGATGCTAGTGCGATAATTGATTATAGCAAAGATAAAAAGCGGGCAGTCGTAATCGGCGGAGGGCTACTTGGTCTCGAAACTGCGGCAAGTCTTAACCACCGCGGCATGGATACCACGGTGGTTGAGGTTTTCGAAAGGCTCCTGCCACGCCAACTCGATATGGACGGGGCAAAGATTCTTCAAGAACGCCTTGAAACGTTAGGACTGCATTTTCTTCTTCCCAGACAAACAGAAGTCATAGAAAAGAAAGGTGACGGACTCGTCGTGCACTTTAAGGATGGCACTTCCATAGCGACAGACCTTGTGCTTTTCTCCGCCGGTGTACGAAGCAATCTGGCAGTGGCACAGAAAGCAGGTATACACTGCGAGAAAGGCGTGTGTATCGACAATTGCATGCGCACCTCCAGCCAGGATATCTATGCGGCAGGCGATGTTGCTCAGTACGAAGGCATGGTGTATGGCTTGTGGCCGATCGCCCGGGAGCAAGGCAAGCTGGCAGGCCTTAACGCCATTGGCATACCGACCGAATATAAGGGCAGCGTGCTTTCTACCAAACTCAAAGTCACAGGGATCGACGTAGCCTCAGTAGGTTCAATCGAGCTTGCTCAAGGGATGCAGGCGCACACACTGAATCGAAACGGCAATTTTGCCCGGATCTTTACCAGAGATGGTAGAATTGTAGGGGCGATTATGGTTGGTAATTCAAGCTCTTACAATAAGATACAGTCGATGATAAGTGAGGGAGTTATTCTTGCAGATCCGGAGACTCTACTCAAGAGTATGACCGATTGAAAAAGTCAGAGCAAAAAGAGAGGTGCCCCTGGTGTGGCGCTGATCCCGTCTACATGCGCTATCACGACGAAGAGTGGGGCTGCCCTGTCCATGATGAAGCCAGGCACTTTGAGTTTTTGCTGCTGGAGACACAGCAGGCGGGGCTTTCCTGGCTCACGGTACTCAAAAAGCGAGAGGCGTACAGGCGGGTTTTTGCGGGTTTTGACCCTTGCAGAGTGGCTCGATTTGGCGAGGACGATGTGGTAAGACTGCTTGCAGACCCTGGCATCATTCGCAACAGGAGGAAGATCGAAGCCGCGATAAAAAATGCGCAAAGATTCCTGGCGATTCAGGAGCGCTTTGGCAGCTTCGATACCTGGCTCTGGCACTTTACAGAAGGGCGCACGGTGATAAACCACTGGACTTCGATTGGTGAACTACCGACCTCGAGTGAGCTTTCGGACCTCGTGAGTAAAGAACTGAAGGAAGCAGGCTTTAGCTTTGTGGGTACAACGACAATCTACGCTCATCTCCAAGCGGTGGGCGTAATCAACGACCACCTGGTCTCCTGTTTTAGGTGGAAGGAGTTGGCTTGTGACACTCTATGAAGCTATTTCGGTTCGAGTTTCTACGCGGAGCTTTGATGGGGCGCAACTTACGCCTGAGCAACTCGTCGATCTAAGGGATTTGTGCAGACAGCTTGAACAAGAGAGTACGCAGGACAGCCCTTTTGGAAACAAAGTACGTCTTGCCGTTGCAGGAGCCGAAATTGGCAGCGCGCCTGTGCGAATGGGCACGTACGGACTTATTGCCAATGCCTCGGGCTTTGTGGTTCCCGCCGTTGCACGCGCCGGGAAACTGGCCGGCAACATGGAGGATGTCGGCTGGACTGTGGAGAAACTCGTACTAGAACTGACGGCACGCGGTTACGCAACGTGCTGGATCGGCGGAGTCTTTAGTCGAAGCAGGGCAGCAGAGGTGGTACAGGCTAAGGAGGACGAGCTGGTACCTGCCATTATTGCCTTCGGATGGCCGGCGGATAGGCGCAAACTTGCAGACCGTGTAGTCACCGCTTCGGCGCGGGCTCGTTCACGTAAACCGATTGAAGAAATAGCCTTTGACCTTGCGGCAGATCATTCTTACGATGCTTCGAGCGGCCTTTTGCGCGGCGTTCCGGGCGGGCGTTTTGATGAGCCTTGGCTTGCCGTGCTGCGCGCGGTGCAGGAAGCTCCTTCCGCGTCCAACAAACAGCCGTGGCGTCTTGTACGAATTCCATCGGGGAAAGCATTGGGCATAGAGCCGTTTGCCGCCGAATGGATGCTTTTTCTTGATGAAGACAAGATTTATAACAATGGGACTCGAGAAGTGCATCTGCAAAACCTAGACTTGGGCATAGCAATGCGGCACTTCCAGATTGCGGCGGAAGAAAAAGGGCTTGCAGGGAGATGGATTCCTATCAACAGGCTTTCTTCCGGTTCAAAAGATTCCAAAGATAGGGCAGGCCTAAAAGCAGCACTCGATTTTGGACAGGCCAGAGGATGGACGGCCTGTGCTTTATGGTCGTAGCCGGTACTTAAGGGAATTTGTTTGCTTTCTATGGCATTTTCATTATATTCAATAATAATGAAGTGTTTCATATCGGAGGTAACAGAATGATTTCTAACAAGATGGCCGAGAGAATCAACGTACAGATAAACCGTGAAATGTACTCCGCCTATCTTTACATGGCGATGTCGGCAAGAATGACCGAGGCTGGTTACACCGGCATTGGCAAGTGGCTCATGGTTCAATATCACGAAGAGATGTTTCATGCTATGAAGTTTATCAAGTACCTCGAAGAGCAAGGGGCGAGCCTCAAACTGGCAACTATCACCGTAGACAATTTGCAGGAAACCAGCGTAAAGGACATATTTGAGAGAGTGTATGCGCACGAACGCGGTGTTACGGCCAGTATTAAGGAAATCATGGACTTGGCAGTAGAGGAAAAAGACTACGCCACACAGGGCTTCCTTGCCTGGTTTGTCGACGAACAGATAGAAGAAGAGAAAAACGTACGGGATATTTTGCAGAGTTTGGAGATTATGGGCAACAATCAGCAGGCTCTTTACATGATGAATGTAGAGCTTGGCAAGCGTGGCCTCACCTCGCCGGCTGATTTCAGCATTCTGTAGAATTGTTGTACGTGGTCATGTGCCTAAATAGTTGAGGCGGGAACGCCCCCGCCCGGCACCCGCGACAGGGTGCGGGCGGGGGCTTCTTTTTGGCGCGCGAGTATTTTATCATGAGTGCCATGCAGCGCATTGTGTACGAAAGCACGAGAGCCTGCAGAGATTCTGCAGGTAAGGGTTTGAGCGCACATCGGCAGCAGGCCGGTGCAGTAAGCCTTGAGCAAGCCATCGTTGCCGGTATGCCGGACGATGGCGGCCTTTATGTGCCCTCAGGGTTTCCGCGCTTGCCAGATCGTGTTTTCGATCCAACTCCTCTGTGCTATTCCGACCTTGCAATGCTGGTCCTAAAGCCTTTCTTTGCGGATTGGGAAGAATCCAGGCTGCAACAACTCTTGGAAGCGGCTTATGGGGAGGCTGGCTACTTCGATACCACGGAAATCTGCCCTCTGACACCACTGCCGGGGCTATCTTCGGAATTGGCCATGGCCGGTTCCGATGGGCAGGAAGTTTATCTTTTAGAACTTTTTCACGGCAAAACAGGGGCCTTCAAGGATCTTGCACTCAGCGTTCTTGGAGGATTGCTTAAAGAGAGCCTTTTCCTCATCGGCGAACACCGTGTTCCCTTGGTGTTGGCTGCAACCTCTGGAGATACCGGTTCCGCGACTCTCGCAGGCCTTGCCCAAATTCCTGGCATCCTGACCGCCGTGTTGTATCCGGCGGATGGTACGAGCGAGATTCAGCGACTGCAAATGGTCACGCAAGACGGACGGTCCTGTTTTGTTGCCGGTATAAAAGGCGATTTTGACGACGCTCAACGCCTTGTAAAACGATTATTCAACAAAAATGCCCATAGATCACCAGGATCAACGGCTGAACGGGCGACGCAGAAACTTGCCGGAACTGGTTCCTTTTCTGACAGCGAGATGTCCGGCAAAAGCGAACTCTCAGGCTTGTTTTCTGGAGTTCTCTTGAGCTCGGCAAACTCAATCAACATTGGTCGTGTGCTGCTGCAAATCGTTTATTATGTTAAGGCGTGGCGCGATCTTGCGGCAAGGGACGCTCTTGGTCCAGATAAGACGATGCACGTCGCCGTCCCAAGCGGAAACTTTGGTGACATCCTTGCAGCCAAGTATGCAAAAGAAATGGGCTTGCCCATAGGCCGGCTCTTGTGTGCTTCCAATGCCAACAAGGTACTTGCAGATTTTTTCGCGACCGGAGTTTACGATCGGCGTCGAGATCTCGTTAAAACTGACAGTCCTTCCATGGATATTTTGGTCTCTAGCAATCTTGAGCGTCTCCTTTACCTGGCTTCGGATCGGGATCCATGCAGAACAGCTCAGCTCATGAGCGAGCTTTCCCAGCGCGGATGGTTCGAAATCAATCAGAAAGAAAAACGGTACCTTGCGGATTTTACTGGCGGCTGGTGCGGCGATATTTCTGCGCGATCTTGTATTGCAAAAGTCTGGAGCACAGACAAAGTTTTGCTGGATCCTCATACCGCCACTGCAGTAGAAGTTCTGCAGCGTACTATCGGCGGTCTTGGCAATTCCGGGCCGATCGTTGTGGCGGCGACGGCCAACCCCTTTAAATTTCCACAAGTGTGCCTTGAGTCGCTCGGCGTGGAGGCTTCGGCTCGGGGTAGTCTGGCTTCCGCACATCGGCTCAGTATGATTACTGGCCTGGAGCTTCCGTCATTCATTACAGAACTTGAGAGTAAAGCCATTCTAAATAATAAAATCCTTGAGCTTGATGAAGTTGAAGGAGCGCTCGCGGAGTTTGTAAAGAGCTCGCTGCAGAATTCGCTCTCGCCCAAGTAAACTCAGGCAAGATCAGCAAAGCAGATGAATATGCAAGAAGTACTTACAATTAGGGTGCCTGCGACTTCCGCCAACATCGGACCAGGGTTCGATACGCTCGGGCTCGCCTTGTCGCTTTATAACGAGTTCGAAGTCTCATGCGCGTCGACATGGCGTGTAGAGGGCTGCGATCCTGCATATTGCACAGACGACAATCTTTTTCTGCGGAGCTACCGTTATGGAAGAGAGCAGCTCGGTCTGGAAGCCTTTCCAATTCATGTACGCATTCGCAGTAAAATACCTGTGGCGCGCGGCCTAGGTTCGAGCGCCGCACTGAGCGTGGGAGGCCTTGTGGCTGCCCTGCTGCTTGGAAACAAGGATGCCGATGTGAGGTGGCAGGCTGACAAGGCGGTTTTTGGTCCTCGGGCGGTTCAATTCCTTCTCGATGTGGCAACCGCTGTGGAAGGGCATCCGGACAACGCGGTGCCTGCGGTCTGCGGTGGCTTCTGTGCGGCATTCGTATCCGATACACCCGTCGTGC
>JBDKTP010000137.1:0-5656 GCA_039680115.1 Rectinema sp. | reverse complement strand
GAAACCGCAGCAAAGGTACAGCGCCTCATAGACAAACTCGAAGAGAACGAAGACGTTCAGAACGTATATCACAACATCGAACTTCCTGAGATGGACGAAGAAGAGTAAGGGCTCATGGCTGGGGCGTTTGTTCCTGATGAAACACCTTTGGCGCGGATCATCTTGGGCATTGACCCCGGCTTGGCATCATTAGGGTTTGGGATTGTCAGTTTTGGTAGTGGTCGAATCATTCATGTTGATCATGGCTGTATAAAGACCAGTTCCAACAACGATTCAGGCAAGCGGCTTCAGTTTATCTATCGTTCTATTAGAGAATTAATTCAAACATACAGACCAGACTCGGGCGGCATAGAGGATTTGTATTTCTTTAGAAACGTGAGTTCGGCGCTTCCTGTGGCAGAGGCAAGAGGAGTGATTAAGCTGGCCTTTGAGGAAGAGCTTGTGCCTCTTGCCGAGTTTAGCCCGAACGAAATTAAGAAAGCCGTCACTGGTACGGCAAGAGCCGACAAAGGCCTTGTGCAGGAAATGGTGCGGATGTTGCTCAATTTGGACGCGATTCCTAAGCCAGACCATGCGGCGGATGCACTGGCAGCCGCAATTTGCAGAGTGAACTCCGAAGGGCCCGCGGGGATACTGGCGCCACGTTGATCTGCGCTAATTGCAGTCTCCGGCTATGATCGTTCGCTCGGGGGCGAGCTGGCTGGAACTTGTACCTCATTTCCTGTTATACTAGTGCACTGAAAAAGATGTTCAACAAGATTTTTGGAATTCTGTCCGGGCACTCCGGCGACTCGATTTACGTCCAGACTGGTGGAATCGAATGGGATATTCTCGTTCCGTCGCGCAGTCTTGCCCTGTTTGGACCGGTGGGTGAAGAGACGCAGGTCTATACCTGGCTGCATCATTTTGAAGATGGAATGCGGTTATACGGTTTTCCATCACAGGCAGAGCGGGAAATCTTTGTCGACCTTATGAAAGTCGAAGGCATAGGGCCGAGGCAGGCGCTCAAAATTCTGTCCGGGATGGGCCCTGCTGAGCTCAAAGAAGCGCTCGAGGCGGGAAACGTAAAGGCACTGCAAACAATTTCGGGTGTTGGCCCAAAGCTGGCTCAAAAGATGGTGCTTGCGCTAAAAGGTATTTTGGTCGAGGCAGAAGAACTGGAGTCTGCTCCCCGCTCGGAGAATGCGGGTCCATGGGCGGACGTGGTCGCAGCGCTTGCACAGATGGGCTACGATCGCAGATTGGCTATGGCTGCAGTGCGCGCTCATAGTTCAGCCATAAAGGCAGATGCACACGGCGAGGAAGAATTGTTCCGCTTGGCACTTGTAGACCTTTCTACAGGATCTGCCGGCGCAGGAGGAATCGCTGGAGGAATATCTGCAGGGGGATCGGGGATGCGAGAACCCGTGGCCCGGGATTGGCCCGATGAGGGTTCTAATGTGAGTTCTGATGTACCTGCTGATTCTAAGGCTTAGGTCCGAGGTATTTTGTTATAATGAAAAAAAATAGACCAAGACAAGACATGACCGTGCAGGATGATGCCATGGCCCAGCAAATGCAGGAAATAAATGGACAGGACTTAACCCGTGCAGCTGATGTAACTCACGCAGCTGATGTAACTCACGCAGCCGTTCGACCCATGACGCCTTTTTTCGACCCCTCTGAGGACGAAAGAGAAGCAAGCTTAAGGCCGAGAGCGCTTTCCGAATTCCAGGGTCAGGCCAAAATAAAAGAGAATCTAGCGATCTTCATCAAGGCCGCAAGGGAACGAGGCGAAGCCTTGGACCACATCTTCTTAATGGGACCTCCGGGCCTTGGCAAGACGACCATGGCGCAAGTGATAGCGTCCGAAATGGGTGTGGACTTCAAGCCGACAAGCGCCCCCGCTCTTGAAAAACCCAAGGATTTGGCAGGAATTCTCACCACCATGCAGCGCAATTCGGTCTTTTTTGTGGATGAGATCCACAGGCTCAAACCCGCCATCGAAGAGATGCTCTACATCGCAATGGAGGATTTTGAGCTAGATTGGATCATTGGGCAGGGGCCCTCGGCACGGACCGTGCGAGTGCCAGTGCCTCCTTTTACACTCATTGGTGCAACGACGAAGGCCGGCATGGTGTCGGCGCCGCTTTCGAGCCGCTTCGGCATCTCTCTGCGCTTCGACTACTACAGCCCCGAGGAGCTGGGGCTCGTCATCGGGCGCTCGGCCCAAATCCTTGGTGTGCGGATCGAAAGCGGCGCCCTCAAATTGCTCGCGGCCAGCAGCCGCGGCACCCCGCGTATAGCTAACCGCCTTCTGCGAAGAATGCGCGATTTTGCGCAGATTCGAGGTGCCGGCAGCATCGACGAAGCCACCGTCCAGGAAGGCCTCAAGCGCCTTGAGGTAGACGAGTACGGCCTTGAAAAACTGGATCGCGACATCTTGCGCGCCATCATAGTCAAATATGGTGGCGGCCCTGTAGGCGCCGAAACGCTCGCTATCACCGTCGGCGAGGCGGTGGATAGCCTTGAAGATTATTATGAACCATTTTTAATCCAGGCAGGTTTTCTTGCCAGAACTCCGAGAGGCAGGATTGCGACTCCTCTCGCCTACACACATCTTGGATTGGAGCTTCCTCGTGAAAACGGACGATTTCAATTTTGACCTTCCTGAAGAACTTATTGCACAGTATCCTACAGGCGAGCGGGGCACCTCTCGCCTTTTTGTTGTAGACCGAGAAAACCACAGGCACATCCATACCATGGTCACGCAGATCAGGGACTTTGTCGAACCTGGCACCGTAATGGTGTTCAACGACTCCAGGGTGAGAAAAGCGCGGCTGTTCGGCGAGGCCTGCGATACAATGGCCAAGGTCGAGTTCCTTCTGCTTGCACCACTACCTGCGGCATCCTCCTTCTCTAGTGCTGCTTTACTTTCCAGTGCCGCCTCGTTGCCAGTGGCTGTGACTTCTGGTGACTCAAGCCCTTTGCCTTCGTCTTCCGGGTTCCTTGCTGGATCGACTGTATGGCGAGCCATCTGCAACAAGAACCGGCGTCAGCGAATAGGCCGTGAATACGTTTTCCCAGGCGACCTCAAGGGTCGCGTCATTGACGGCACAAATGACGAAAAAATTATCGAATTCGAAAGACCTGTGGACGATGCATATTTGGATGTCTATGGACACGTGCCGCTGCCTCCGTACATAAAGCGCGAGGACGAGGCAGTCGACGAGGAACGATATCAGAACGTGTATGCGCGAGTTGATGGCTCAGCTGCCTGCGCAACGGCAGGTTTGCACTTTACCGATGCAATCTTGGATTCGCTCCTTGCTGCCGGCGTCGACCTTGAGTGGGTGACCCTGCACGTTGGACTTGGCACGTTTCTACCGGTGCGGGCCGAGAATGTCGAAGATCATAGTATGCACGAAGAGTGGTACACGGTACCTGAAAAAACTGCACTCGCAGTAAATAAGGCCAAGGCCGAAGGCAGAAAAGTCCTTGCGGTCGGTACGACGAGTATCCGTACACTCGAATCTGCATGGGGTCCAGGGGGTCTTGCGGTTGGGCCCAACAACACCAACATCTTTATCTACCCGGGTTACCAGTTCAAAGTAGTTGATCAGCTTTTCACCAATTTTCATACGCCTAAGTCGACGCTTGTCATGCTCGTTTCAGCTTTTGCCGGTAAAGACGAGATTCTGAATGCCTACCAAGAGGCCGTGCGTGAGCGTTATCGGTTTTTCAGCTATGGCGACGCGATGCTAATCCTCTAGGCGTTTCCAGTAGGACGCTCCAGGATTTGGAGACGAGCAATGGGCCTTTCAGGTGCGGTCCAGGGGCGCCTCGCAGGCATTCCTAGAGCTCTAACCCTATGCCTCTCAGTGCTTTGACTATTTGGTCCGTGACGGAGTCTATGTTCTGCTCGGCATCTATTTCGACGATTCGCCAACCGGCATCGATAGCTTGTCTCAAAGCGTCGTCATACATTCTCGCGATTCTCTCTTGAAATGCAAGTTTTTCGAAAATCTCCAGATGGCTTCGACCTGCAACTCTTTGCATGGCCTTTTCAGGTCTGATACGAAAAAATACCGTGAGCTCTGGAGGCGGGAAGTCGGCATTAAGTCTCGCAGGAAGATTGTTTTTGCATACTGAACCTTGATACGCAAGACTTGAAAGCACATAGCGATCACACAGCACAAGCTGGCCTTTTGTGCACGCTTCCAAGATTCCGTTCTGTCCATAAAGATGCTCATTTCTGTCGGCTGCAAAAAGATATGCAAGAGTTTCTGGCTCCGCATGGATTTCGCCGCTCAAGACTTGCCGAATCAACATGCCAACCGGCATTTTTGTGGGTTCTGCGGTGATTAGATAAGGCAGTTTTGCTTTTGAAAAAATACTGGCAAACCGACTGCTTTGCGTTGTTGTTCCACAACCGTCGAGGCCTTCGAATACGACGAAGTTTTTTGTAGACAAAACTGTGTTGTTTGAACTCATAATGTGTTAGTATAAGCACGATGGGATCACTTTTCTATGCAGGAATAGGAATAGATGTCTAGAAAAAGCACCAAAATCGCATTGGCAATCGGGTTTACTCTTTTGGTCCTTGTGCTTGCGGGCATTTTCCTACTTCCTCGTGCCGAATCTTTCATAAACGAGCAGGTATCTCGAGCGCTAGACTCGCTGGATAGCAGTGTTTACGGGATTACTGGCCTCCATGTCACCTATGAGTATGCCGAGCTTTCCTCGATGGATCATATAACACTACATGAGGTGGGCCTTTACAAGTACGAGCAATTAGATGTCCCTGGCAACACTGGCAACAAAGGTAATGGTAAAGACAAGCGCAACATTATTGTTATTCGGGATTTAAAGGTCCGGTTTAATCTTTGGGGTTTTCTTGTTGGAAAACCGCAGGATGTGTTGCGGCAGATAGACTTACAGGGTCTCAGCCTTGCGTTTAAATTGCCGGAAGATGCTGAACCGCTCAACAAAATTGTGAATTACCTCTTTTTTGAACCGATTGTAGAAGTTCCGGCTCTGCTTCTTAATATTGAAGATTTTCGGATTAGCCTAGTTTCCTCTGCACCTTATGTTCCTTCTGTAAAGGCAAATGTATCTACAAACTCACATACCAATACAAGGACGCAAGACTTTGCAAAGATCTTAAGCGGACTTGGAAGTAACTATTCCCTTTCAGTGTTTATGCCTCGTTTTCAAACTTCAACGTTGACCGGCGGAATGGATTTTGTAATGCCAGAGGTTCATTTGAGTGGGAGTTTACCTTGTGTGTATTCATCCTTTGATTCTGAGATCCGTTCTGTAGTTGGCTCCGAAAGCTTTGCAAGCACCCTGAAGGCGCTTCATGTTTCAATTTCGCCTGATTTTTCTCAAATTGATTTGAAAGGGCGAATTGCCGCCAATATGGGCAAGGTCTCTCTTCGTGAGCATGATTTTACCCTAAAGGAGAAAGGGACGAGCCTGAAAATGGGGCTCAAGTATGGAAAGGGGTTAGATATAGAAGGGGAGTATAGGGGAGGGGAATTAGGGGTTGTGGTGAAGTTAGGGGGGTATAGGCCTGGGGAGGGGATAGAGGTAAGTGGGGGTGGGGTGGTGAAGGAGTTATTGGGGTTGAGGTACAGGGGGGAGGTGGAGGTAGGGTATGGGAAAGGTGGGATAG
>JBDKTP010000136.1:0-12215 GCA_039680115.1 Rectinema sp. | reverse complement strand
GTTGAGCCCCAGGATCTGCCCCCTCTCAAAGTGGGTTTTGCCCGGCTAGGCATCAACTGGACGGTTCAAGGCACTACACTTACCGTACCAGGAAGCCAGACCATGCGCGTCGTAGCCGATCTCGGTGGGCAAGTCCCCAAGATAGACGACGCTCCATGGCCAGGGTTCCCGCCTGATCTCACTTCCATCATGACCGTCGTGGCCACACAGACGGAAGGCACGGCCCTTATTCACGAGAAGATGTTTGAATCACGTATGTTCTTTGTAGACAAGCTAATAGGCATGGGTGCCAAGATAATCCTGTGCGACCCGCACAGGGCAGTGGTTGTGGGCCCATCCCGGCTCAACGGAGCCCTGCTTGTCTCCCCCGACGTCCGCGCAGGGATGGCTATGGTCATAGCAGCCCTTTGCGCCGACGGCATAAGCACAATTCAAAACGTTTATCAGATTGAGCGGGGGTATGAAAAGATCACGGAGAGATTGCAGGCCCTTGGGGCCCACATCTCCCGCGTCGAAGACAAGTAAATCCGCCTGGCTGCGACAGCTTTACGGATTGACGCTCTTAGGACTTTCCTTGTCCTTGCCGGCATCCTGCTCGATCATCTTCTGCTTGAGCTGCTCAAGCATTGCGTCTGCAGCGGCAGGTGATGACTCAAGCGCTGCAAATTGCTGTTCGAGCGATGCACCAGAGGTGGCATCATCCAGCTCCTTCTGAGCTTCGGTGCGGGCCTCAAGCTCGTCGACCTTCTGCGCCATCCTGTCAAAGGTGTCAAAGGCGCTTGTATTGCCAGCAATAGAAGACATCGTCTGATTGATCTTTTCCTGCGCCTGAGCACGCTTGGCTCTTGCTATAAGTATGTTCTTCTTGCGGGAGGCTTCGTCAATTTTCGCCTGAAGCTGCCGCAAGGACTCCTTCAGCTTTTCTACTGATTCTTTTTGAGCTTCCCACTGTGTTGTCAGTTGGGCGACGTAGGTATCGTGCTCCTGCTTCCGCATGAGCGCTTCCTTGGCTAGATCGTCTCGTCCAGCGCGCACCGCAACCATGGCCTTGTTTTCCCATTCTGCAGCTTGACTCTTGTTGTCGTTGAGCTCGCGCTCGAGGCGTTTTTCGTCGGCAATGGCCATTGCCACTGCCTTTTTGGACTCGACAAGCTGTTCGTTCATATCGATAAGCATCTGGTTGAGCATCTTCTCCGGATCCTCAGCCTTGGAAATGGCGTCGTTAATATTAGATGAAATGACGGTCTTTAGCCTATCGAAAATACCCATGGATTACTCCTCCTTCTCTGTGGCCGATCCTGCTTCTCCTTCTGCAAACTTGGATAGCAGAGGATAATTTTGGCTCAATGCGATCGCCATTGCTTCTATAGAAGCGCTTAGTTCGTCTTTATTCATGTTCTTTAGTTCGAGGGTGTCTACGGCAACGATTTGATCCCCATCGATAGCATATGCACCATGCAGAAAGTCCGTAAAATTCAGTTGCAAGAGCTTTTTGAAAAGCGCCTCGCCCTCTTTGGAGGGGACTGGCATGACAGAGGCCCGAATGACTACGACTGGGTCGCTTTGGCTTATCACCATTTTTGGCAAACCTCTGGCTTCGTCTTCTACAAGCCAGGTTTCCGACGAGAGTTTGCGGTATGCAACACCCAGATCGTTCAAGTATTGCTCGACCTTGGCAACTGGCTCGTTTCCAATTTCACTCACTGTGTTACCCCCTTGTAAACCACTTCAGAAAGGCACGCTTTTTCATCATCCCAACACTATCCCAACACTATCGAACCGTCGGGCAAAACCGTAAGAATGGCCTGACATGCGCGACATCTACCTCGCCCAGGCTGGGCAATACTCATGCTCGCCGAACACGCAGGGCACTGTATCAGAATAGGAAAGACCTCTTTAACGGCTTTTTCAATATACTCAATCGCATAGGGCAAGTCCAACGCAACGGAAAAGAAGGAACCAAAGCCAAGCATATCAATAAACCGCTGCAATTTCGGCCTCAGCGCGTAGAGGAAAAGCTCGCCATTTTCGGCTCGTAGCCGCTTTTGCAGGGCGACCAGATACCCCAAGCCTGCACTGTCCAAATTGTCTACCATCGAAAAGTCGAGCATTAGAAACCGAGGGCGATCTTTTAGAATCGAACTTAGCGTTGCGTCCAAAACCGCGATATGAAAGTCGTCAAGGGGACAACGAGGATGCACGCACACGGCATCGGCGATGTCCTTGAGGGGTTCTGTCGTCAGGTATACACGGCCGCCATCTGCCTCGTCCTTTTCTGGATTTGGAGAATCTGGCTTTTGGAATGTTCGATTGACAGAGCTGTCATTTTGCGTAGCAGGAACGGAGTTTCCTGCTCGGGCCAGTAGTTTGGACGGCATGGAAGTATCGTAACTTTGTTAGGTCCAGCTTGTCAAACCCGCGTCTAGTGTGACGATGGCACCAGATGCAAGACAAGGGTCGGCATCCAAGAGGGACAGGGCCGTTTCGGCGACCCACGATGGTTCCAAGAGTACACCGCCTTTTGCAACCTGTGCCGCCCGATTGGCCGAAGCAAGGCTCTCACCTTGTAAATACTCGGTCTTTACTATGCCGGGGCAAACGGTGAGCGCAGCCACGTTGTACAATCCTCCTTCAGCGGCGATGGATTTTGTAAGAACGGCTACACCTGTTTTGGCAGCTGCATATGCGGCGTTGCTCCTGTAGGCGCGTATGGTGTCGGTTTTAGTTCCTCCAAAGAAAAGAAAGCGCCCAAAGTGTCGGCTTATCATCCCGGGGAGGGCATAACTGGCAAGCATCCCAGGAAGGGCTAGATCCAAGAGCGCTACGGTTTGCCAATCATAAGCACTGTGTTCCTGCAAGGTTTTTTGTACAAATGGTCCATAGGCGACAACGATGACGTCAAAAGGCGCGCCATTTTCTGTCGCTGCAACGTTCGACTCAAGCGAGGCCAAAAATAAGGCCGGATCGGTAATCTCCTGAACAAAGGGGTTGGCAAGACCATTGTTGCTTCGTATTTCATCTACCAGTGCTTCGACTTTGGATTTGGATCGGCCGTGAACTGTGACGACTGTGCCACGTCGCGCCAGATTCCAGACCACTGCCTCGCCTATGCCGCCAGTTGCTCCTACCACGAGCGCCCGGCGTCCTTTTAGGATGGAATCGGAGTTCACCAATTTCTTGAGGCCGTTGTCCTTATACATGGTGCTACTATACGATGCACACTACAGGTGTACAAGCATGAATGAATTAAAAGCAGACATGTTGCCTTACACAATAGTGCTTTGTAGGGTCAAGGAATCTGGAAATGTTGGGTCGATTTGTCGCGCCATGAAGACAATGGGTCTACAAAAGCTCATTCTTGCCGACTGTCCGCCATACGACGAAAAGATTATTGCCATGATGGCGGTGCACGCCCTGGACGTTTATCAGCACGCACGGAGATTTAGCACACTTTCTGAGGCGCTTCAAGACTCGACCCTCTCTGCAGGGTTCTCGCGCAGAGTGGGAGCGCGGCGCAAAGCACAGTCCTTGGCTCTGCGGGACTTCGCACAAAATGTGATGATGAGCGGCAACGATGCAGTTTACCTGGTTTTCGGCAACGAAAAAGATGGGCTTTCGGACACGGAACTCGCCGAATGCAATCTCGCGGTACATATTCCATCCTCAGACAGTTTCCCCTCACTCAACGTGGCGCAGGCGGTCCAGGTGGCTTGCTATGAACTGAGATTGGCGTCCATAAGTGCGACAACGTTGGACGCCGAGGCATCTATTTCTGCATCCTCTCCAAAGTCGGTACCGTCTAGCGGCCTTATAAGGGCTGGAAAAGAGAGTCGGGCAACGCGTGCCGTCGTAGAGGCTGAAATAGACGCAATAATCGGTCTGCTTGCAGGAATTGGAGCATTCAGAAAGAGTGACTCAAGCTACGCGCGCCATTACCTGATTGATCTTTGCGAACGCGCTTCTCTTTCGAAAAGTGAGGTCCACTACTTGCGCAGTCTTTTCCTAAAGAGCGTGGCTTTGGGCAGAAAGTCGTCCATACGAAAAGACGAGCCAACCTCTTGCCTGAACAAACAGGGTTCCGATTCTTCGAATTCCGATTCATCGAATTACGTGCATTAAGGCAGAACATCTTATCCTGCAAGCGGTCGAAAGATGTCATGAAAATCGGAGATGAAAGAAATGTCGCTCGCACGGATAAGCCCACTTTGGACATTGACACAGGCTCTCGTGATAACGGACCTGAGCTCACGAACATTGCCTGGCCAAGAGAATGCAACAAGTTTCTCCATAGCCTGCGACGAAAGTTCGCAAGCTCCGCTGCCAGCCAACCTGCAGAAATGCTCAGCCAAGAGCGGTATGTCTTCTTTTCTGTCCCGCAAAGGCGGAATGAAAATGATGAGGTCGGATATCCTAAAAAGAAGATCGGGCCTAAACTGGCCATTCTGAGCCATGTCGACAGGATTCTTGCACGAAGCACTTACGAGCCTAAAATCCGACTTTTGGGGCCTTTCGGAACCCAACGGGTAGTATTCGCCTGTCTCAACAACCCGCAAAAGTTTTGGTTGAGCACTTTGAGCCATGCTCCCAATCTCATCAAGAAAAAGCGTGCCGCCTGAGGCTCTACCGATGGCTCCCTTACGCGTTACAGCATCCGTATAAGCGCCCTTTTCTGCACCGAACAGCTCGCTTTCTATCAGCGTCTCGGGCATCGCGGCACAATTGAGCGCAACAAGTTCTTTGTTCTTCCTTAGAGAGAGCCTATGAAGCGCGTTGGCGACCAGCTCTTTCCCGGTCCCTGTTTCTCCAAGTACGAGTACAGGATTGGGCGAATCTGCATATCTGCGCACCTTCATGCCAACCTCGCGAATAGCAGAGCTATTACCCAAAAGGACGGAAGATAATTCAGGATCTGCCCGACCGGTGCCCGTCGGAGCCAACGAATCGGGCAAAACACGGATCTCATTTACAAGGCGGTCGAGTTCTTGAGGTACTACAACGTAATGGACTTTGGTTGGACCCAAGCCAGGCCTGTTAGTACCATCGGTAAGCACAAATACCGGTGGCGGATCCGGGTTTTTGCAAAGATCGATCTGACTGACGAGATTGGCTTGGGTCTGTGCAGAAGACCCCAAGACGACGGCGGTTGGCTGATTTGTCTGAGCAGCGGTCCGCAACTCGAGAAGACTAGGCATACAATGCACTACTGCAGTCCCGGCAAAAGACTGCACCACTTGACGAATCCTGAAGTGATCACTGTCCCAGTAAAGTACTGTTTTCATCAGGGCCATTATGCAAATCAAATTCGACCACAAGAAAGAGCGACATTTACAATTGCGTGTAGACATTCGTCGTAGACAAATGTCTACACGTTTTGATCAACGTTTTGATCAATTTGAACCAGCCAGCACTTCAAGTATTGAATCGTCAAAAACGAAGATCCCTGATCGGGTAAAGTTCATATGGCGGGGAATCCACAATTCGCCCCCCTTTACCAGGGAACCAACGATAATGAAGTCGGGAGCAGTTTTCTGCAGCGCGGTCATGAGGGGAGCCTCTTGCTGTGGCAGATAGTTGCCAATTGATCGACCAACCAGCCGCAATCTGGGAAAGGTGGACCGCAGATTTAGTTCAGTTTTTTGAAGCGTAGCTACTGCTCCACCAAGCAAGAACACGCTGCCATTGCGTTGTTCAAGAATGGACATGAGAATATTGAGCGTGTGAAGCGGGTTGTAACAGACAGATTCGCTGTGGGGCGAGAATTCTTCGTCATCGTCTGGGAAGAGCGACAGGTAGTCCTCTTGAGAAGGCGGAATAGGCACTTCGCGCAATTCGAAGGGTTCACTGCTGCCCATCTCCGTCGCTTTTTTTGCCAGGGACAGCGTTTTTGGCAAAACCAAGTCGGCACTCGCTATCATCGATGCGTACTCACCTGCCCGTGCCGCCCTTGCCAGACTTTTTTCGTCAACAAAGCACACTTGATGATTTTTGCCATCAGTCCATGCAGGAATTAGTAAACCAAGCTGCCTTTCTGTGGGAAAATCGAGGCGTACCTTACTTGAGCTACCATTCCGTATCGTTTTTGTTCTTATTTGGACAGTTGCCATGATGTGCGTTCCGTAAGTATCGTTTTGATAGCTGCAGTAGCATAGAGCGCCGCAGTCTCCGTTCTCAAAATCGGTCCCTGAAAATGGATAGGGATACACCCGTTAGAAACAAAAAAGGCGATTTCTTCTGCGGAGAACCCACCTTCCGGACCGACAAAAATCACGACTCTGGAACCGGAAGACGCGCACGCCTCATGCACGGAAAGGCTTCTTACCAGGCCCTCGTGACAGAGTAGATACGTCGAATCGCTGGCCTTGTACCCTGCAGCATCGAGGGCATCAAAAAGGGAATCCAGATCGCAGGTTTCATGGACACGAGTAAAAGTCTGTGAACCAGATTGCTGCAATGCTGCCTTTACGATTCGTTCTCGCCTCGCCTGCTTTGCTGCCCGATCTTGTTGGCTTTGCTCGCGCAGCACCGAATATCGCGAATTCAACGGGAAAATGTCGCAAATACCGGTCTCTGTCGCCTGGCGCACAATGAGATCCATCCGAGGGCCCTTTGGCAAAGCCTGAACAAGCGCAATGCAAAGCGGTGCAGCCTCACGTGGCGCTGCCTCTTTGCCCTGCAAAACTTCCGCATTGGAGGTTGCCGTGGGGGTTGTGAGACTGGCCAAAGACTGCAGCACAGGTATCATCTCAAGATCGACACGAGTTACCTTCGTCGTACTTTCTCTTATGGTACAACGATATCGCTGGCCTTTTTCGTCTATGGCGTCGAACACATCGCCGGGCTTTAGGCGCAACACCTTTGCTAGATATTTGGAATCTGGCCCCTGGAGCGTCCACGACCGGTCGGCGCTTCTGTCGCCTGGAAGAACTAGCTGCCTCATGCGGATGCGTTCCCGTTTGTCCTAACAGCCCTCGAACTAATTCTCAACATCTGACAACCCTTTAATGAGTAGCCATGGTTTGTTCGAGCGTCTTACTGTTCTCCAGCCGAGTCTTGAAGTCCGGACTCGTTATGACCGAAATGGCTTCGTTCAACTGCATGTCATATTCGAGGTCATAGACCCGCTCGGGTTTGGTACGATCGATCTCGTCGCGAATAAGCTTCTCAAGGTAAAGTTCCGGCAAGTCGTAGCCTTTCTGAATCAGGGTCTGCGCATAAGCCTTGCGTTCCTCACGTGTCGCATCTGGATGATCCTTGACAAAAGCTTCAACCAGCCCGCTGTCGTAGAGTTTTTCCAGTGTGTCGAGCTGTTTGTCCGAGAGCTCAATGTCGGGCGAAACTATGTCGGGCTCTATGCCGGTCTTGTCAATATTGACGCCGGAGGGCGTGTAATACCGGGCCATTGTAAGTTTGAAACCTGTTTTATCGAGCGGAAACACTTGCTGCACTGAGCCTTTGCCATAAGTCCGTTCACCGATAAGTAAAGCACGGTGAGTGTCCTTCATTGCTCCGGCGAATATTTCCGAAGCCGAGGCGGAACCTTGGTTAACTAGCACTACCATCGGGATATCTTTGGAGATAGCCACACTCGGTTTGGCCTTGTACTCGTAGTTCTCGGTTTCCACGCGCCCCTTTGTCGAAACAATCACCCCCGAATCGAGGAAAAGATCGCATACTTCCACCACGGAATCTAGAAGCCCTCCCGGATTAGACCGCACATCCACAATGAGCTGTGTAATGCCGGCCGTTTTCATCTGCTCAAGGGCGGCACGCACTTTGTCGGGGGTCTGTGGTATCCACTCAATGATGCGAATATAGCCAATCTTTGCTCCCGCTTGTTCTATAATCCCTGTCTTTATAGCGGGAATCTGGATGGTGGCACGAGTAAACTCGACATCGAACTCATAATTGTTGCCACGTCTGAAGTGCAGCTTTACCTTGGTACCAGGCTCCCCCTGAATCTTGGCCGAAGCCTGATCCACAGTCATCGTAGCCGTCGATTCGCCATCCACGCTCAGAATGAGATCGCCTGGCAGAATGCCAGCCTTCCACGCAGGGGTATCTTCGATCGGCGAGACAACCTCAATGTATTTTTCTTCCCCTTCCTTGGGGGTTCCAACCTGTTTCGAAATGTAAAGCCCGACTCCCGCGTAAGAACCGTCTGTCTCACGCAACATATCGGACATCATTGCTTCGTCCAGGAAAATTGAATGCGGATCGCCCAGAGCGTCGAACATGCCCTTCATTGCGCCCTCGTACAGCTTATAGGGATCCACTTCGTCAACATAGTTCTGAATAATAAACTGGTAAATCGATTGCAACAGTTGAGAATAACGTTGCGAGTCGGTATCGCTCGTTTTCTTGGCTTGTGCCATGGCAACAGGCGCCGAAAGACTAAAAAGGCTCGCAAAAAGGACGACAAGAGCGACGATGCCCCACGCCAAAAAAGGAGATTTGACCTCGCGCTTAAAGATTTTCATTTGGATTCTGCCTTTGACTCATTATTATGGCGAATTATAGCAAAACAAAACATCTGAGGGAATTGCCTGTCAATTCATTACTGCCTATCGACCCTTGACCGCTGCGGGTACGGCTCACTAGACTGATGCATCATGAAAAGGAAAGCAAGGTACCTGGTTGCCAGCATCTTATCGCTTGCAAAGCCATTTTTGGCCGGAATAATCGTTGCTGGTCTCAGTATTGCCGATCCCGGGTCGGTTGGCGCATTTTTCCTAAGGTACCTCATTGTTACTCAACTCTTGCCCTCTGTCTGTCTGTTCTTTCTCTATTTTGATGAAGACACGTATAGAGTCTTTAAGCCCCTTGTTTTGTTGTTCTCAGGTGTTTCGATTGTTCTGATACTGTCTTGTGTGGCGCCGATAGCACAAAATCCACAAAAGTATCTTTTGACTACACAGAATTTTAGCAGCCTTATACGTGTTTCAGCGTGTATTGTCCTGCTGTGTGCTGCAGATCTTGTTGATTTTATAACAGTGCTTGCATCGAGGAAAAAACGACCAGACCCGTCAGAATCAGAACCATCAGAAAGACCGCCCAAAAGGGAAACAACAGCAGGAATAGAAGAGCGGCGGACATCAATCCAAGACATTTCATCTAAGGAAGACAATTCATCGCCAGACAAGCTTTCCGAAAGGAGCGACCATGCTAGCAATGCTTAATTCGCCATCCTGGCTCAAGCCGGAAATAATACCGGGTCTGCCTTTTCGCTGGTACGGACTCATGTATGTCGTAGCCTTTTTGATCACCTGGGTGCTGTTTCGGTATGAATCGAAGCGCGAAAAAAAACCTTGGACAGAAGAAACGGCGGCCAATTTTTTCCTTTGGAGTATCATTGGTATCCTCATCGGCGGCCGTTTAGGCGGTACCCTGATCTATGAACCTACAAACTACTACTGGACTCATCCATGGATGATTCTCTGGCCTTTTGACGAGTCCGGGGCCTTTGTGGGCTACCAGGGCATGTCGTTTCATGGTGGTCTCGTAGGCCTTATCGCTGCAACACTGATTTGGTGCAAGGTAAAAAGGGAATCGTGGCTCGAGTGGGCGGACCTCATAGCTGTGGCTGCGCCCCTTGGGTATACCTTTGGGCGCCTGGGGAACTTCATAAACGGCGAGCTTTGGGGCAAGGTCACGACGGCGCCATGGGGGATGGTTTTCCCCGGAGCCCCGGCATTTTCGGCTGATCAGCCATGGGTTCGGGATATCGCCGCCAAGGTTGGCATACCCATTACCTCGGCAACTCAAATGGTCAACTTGCCAAGGCACCCCTCACAACTGTACGAAGCCTTGTTCGAAGGATTGGTGTTGTGGCTCTTTCTGTGGTTTGTTTTGCGCAAACGTAAGACATTTCCCGGCTGCAATTTGTCAGCGTACATCATCGGATACGGCTTCGTGCGCTTTTTTATTGAGTATTTCCGCGAGCCCGATGCAAGTTTAGGCTACATAATCAAATGGGGCGATCCCAATGCGCCAACTTATCTCTTCACGACGCCTCTCAACTTTTCCATGGGACAAATACTCTGTTTTCTGATGATAGTGGCTGGCAGCATCCTCATGTATGTGTTCTATAGGCGCAGTAAGACGCATCCTGCCCAAGTGGCTTCAGCCCGAGGGGAAGCAAGGGTGAATACAGGAGCGGCGAACGCGGCTGCGACACGAAAAGTTCAGAGCAGTATGGCACGCAAGCGCCGGAAGCAAATAAAATGAACTAAGACCTGTCTGCATAAAGTACCATATTGATCCTCAAAAGGTGGTAAATCCGTGGTTATAACACTTGTTCAGATGAACTCGGTGATTGGCGATTTTATGGGAAATGCAAGGCATCTTGTCGATCTGGCAAGGAGAACTTGCGCTGGCATACAAAACGCTTTTAACGGTCCGGACAACTCGACAGGGCTCGGTTCTAATCCTAAGGCCGATAAAGCAAAAGGCTTGCCCGACTTGCTTGTGTTTCCGGAGCTTTGCCTCTGTGGATATCCGCCCATGGATCTTTTGGATCAGAATGCTTTTGTGGCGGGGAATTTAGCTGCATTGCGATATCTGCAAAAGGAATTGCCATCAGATCTGCCTGTTGCAGTGGGGTACGTGGACAGGAACCGCTCGGGTTCAGGCCGTGCGCTCGTCAATGCCATGTCCGTTATTTCTGGTGGGAAAGTAGTATTTACCCAGCACAAAACCTTGCTTCCTACCTACGACGTCTTTGATGAAGCTCGATATTTTGAGCCTGCCACAACCCGAAAAGTTTTTACTCCCGCCCAAGGCCGCGTCGGTTTTGCCATCTGCGAGGACTTTTGGTGGGAAGCCCCCCCATCGCCATCGTTCAAGTACCCGCTAGACCCAGTCAAAGACCTGCTGGATGCAGGTGTCGATGTAATAATTGTTCCTTCGGCTTCTCCCTTCGTAACGGGGAAGCTTCAGACACGCCTTGCCCTGGCTCGGAATACTGCACGTCAGGGTCAGATCCCGGTCATCTACTGCAACGCTGTAGGCGCCAACGATTCACTTGTTTTTGACGGGCGTTCGTTCGTGGTAGACAAAAGTGGCAACCCAGTAGCTGTCTGTGGATGGGAAGAAGCTGCACTTTGCTTCGACACACAGACACGTGACTCTCAAATCATTGCGTTGACCGATATAGAAGCGACTAATAACCTCGAGAGCGCCAATGGGATAAGCAAAGCGAGTAAAGAAGAAGAGATTCACCAGGCGCTTATCGTTGGAATTCGTGACTATATGAAGAAATCAGGATTCACCAAGGCATGCCTCGGACTTTCCGGCGGAATCGATTCGGCGGTTGTCGCGGTGCTAGGAGCCGAGGCCCTCGGTCCAGAGAACATAACCTGTATCGCCATGCCAAGCCGCTTTTCCAGCGACGCTTCGCTTGACGATGCCGTCGACATCTGTCGAAGAAACAAGATTATGCTTGAAAGACTCCCTATTGAGGCGCCCTTTACGAGCTTCTTGAGTCTTCTGGAAAAACCCTTTGCCGGTAAGCCCTACGATTCCACGGAAGAAAACCTGCAAGCACGGATTCGCGGGACCATCCTTATGGCGTGGTCCAACAAGTTCAATGCGCTTCTGTTAACGACAGGCAACAAAAGCGAGCTAGCCGCAGGTTACTGCACGCTCTACGGCGACATGTGCGGCGCCCTTGCACCTATTGGCGATCTGTTTAAGACGGAAGTCTATGCGCTGGCGCGGCACATAAACAGGGTTGCCGAAGCACAAGGACGACTCGCGCCCATACCGGAATCGGTGTTGACAAAGGCACCCAGTGCAGAATTGCGGTTTAATCAGACCGACCAGGACACTCTGCCAGAGTACGAACTCCTGGACGCCATCTTACGCGAATACATCG
This sequence comes from Rectinema sp., assembly GCA_039680115.1. Lineage (GTDB taxonomy): Bacteria > Spirochaetota > Spirochaetia > Treponematales > Rectinemataceae > JAFIHQ01. The sequence goes on along the minus strand of JBDKTP010000136.1, from coordinate 343 downwards.
AAGAGAACCGCTGTCTGGAAGAAATCGTCGAGCGGGGTTATGACCGGGCCACTGTTGCGCGGGTACTCGAGATGACGGCAAAGGCCGAGTACAAGCGCAGACAAGCCGCACCTGCTATTAAGGTGTCCAAACGGGCCTTTGGAATTGGTAGAAGGCTGCCGCTTGCACGCTCGATTCACGAAACGACCATTCTATGAACTTGGTTGGTTAAAGTTTTTGTGAACTCCAAGGACTAACAGCATAGACCCAGAAGGTCCTGGGGGCGGTTAGAAATAACACCCATCGCCCCGCTTGCAAGCACACGCTTGGCTTCCTCCACGCTGTCCACTGTCCATGGCAAGAA
>JBDKTP010000135.1:0-5171 GCA_039680115.1 Rectinema sp. | reverse complement strand
CCTACGTCCACGCCCTTGGTCGGCTCGTCCAGAATAATGACCTTCATGTCGCGGGTGAGAAGTTTTGCAACAATTACTTTTTGCTGATTGCCGCCAGATAAGGTCGAAACCTTGTCGTGTACCGAGGTGGCCTTGACCTCGAGTTTTTCGCCAAGAGTTTTTGCAATTTTACGCTCTTGTCCTTCGTCCATAAAGCCATGTTTTCCGAATTGCTCCAACGAGGCAAGAGAAACGTTACGGTAAATCTGCCAATCCAGCACGAGGCCTTGTTTCAGACGGTCTTCCGGCAAGTAGCCTATTCCTTCTTTAATGCCATGGCTTGCATGTCGATTCCAAACCTTTTTGCCTTCTACAAAGATTTCGCCGCTGTCCGGAGGATTGACCCCATAAATGGCTTCGCACACTTCAGTGCGGCCTGCACCAATAAGGCCCGTAAGACCGACGATCTCGCCCTTGTTAACGGTAAAGGACACATCCTTGAAATAGCCAGTGCGGGAAAGCTTTTCTACGCGAAGAACTTCGCCGTCAATCTTAGCGTGACGAGGTGGAAAGAACTGTGTTATCTCGCGCCCTACCATAGCCTTGACGATGTCGTCCTGGCTGACTTCGTTGAGGCCCCAGGTACCAATATAGCGTCCATCCCGCAGAACAGTAACAGATGACGCCAGGCGATACATGTCTTCCAATCGGTGCGAAATAAAGATAACAGAGACACCATTCTTTTGAAGCGTTTCAACGGTTCTGTACAGATCTTCAGTCTCACGTTTAGAAAGTGGAGCAGTGGGCTCGTCCATGATCAGGATCCGCGCGTTGGTCGACAGAGCCTTGGCAATTTCCACGATCTGTTGTTGTGCAACTGAGAGCGAACCCATTACAGTCTGAGGAGAAAAATCCGCATCGAGCTTTTCTAGAAGCTCGCCTGCCCTGTTGTGCAGCGTTTTCCAATCGATCTTTCGCGTGAGCTTGCTCACATTTTCGTGTCCAATGAAGATATTCTCCGTCACAGACAGGTCTGGGAAACAGGTGACATGTTGATAGATTGCAGCAATACCAAGCTTTTGAGAATCAAGTGGACTGCGAATGACCACAGGTTTTCCATCCACACGAATTTCTCCTGAGTCAGGTTGGTAGACTCCCGTAATAATCTTAATAAAAGTCGACTTTCCGGCGCCATTTTCCCCCATAAGCGCATGTATCTGGCCTTTTTCGAGCTTAAAATGCACATCATCGAGCGCTTTGACACCAGGAAAAGATTTGGAAATGTGATCCAATTCCAAAACGTATTCAGACATAGATGAATCCTTTTTTGGTTGTATTACACGGACATGTGCAAGGTTAGCACACCTTTTGGCATTCGATGCCAAGCGAACTTGCGAGCTTTTCCAAAGCTCCACCGACGTGGCCAACACCGATAGCACAGTGGTGTGCAGGACCGGCCTTTGACCATGTGTTGATAAATTCTTTGGCAGAAATCGGGAAACGATACCGGCTATTCGTATTGCCAATTTGGAAGACCGGTCCAGGGACCGATTCGCCTTCGGCGACGAGCAGCGAGGTTCGGCCCTGCGCGCCCTGCACCACCGACAGCAAAGTGACCGGCCCGTGCCGGACGCTCATCTGAATGGAAAGCCCCTTCCCGGGCTTGCCGTGGTAGACGCTTAAAGGCACGAGGCGGACGGCGCCTTCTGCGATGGCAGGGTGCGCAGGGCCGTCGTGGCCTAGAAGTACCACATCATCCGCAAAGTCTGCATAGTAGAATTCCGAAAACGACCCGCCAGCGCCGATGCTGTCCAAGATCTTCATTGCAACAACATTTTTCACTTCGCACTCGCCAGCTACAGGAATATGGTGCGCCGTAAGCAGTGTATTGCCAGCAATTACCGAAGTGACAATATTCTCGTGTTCGCTTCCCGGGGTGCCCTCGTAGTAATAGGCGAACGCCGACAAATCGTGTTCGCGTACAAGGTCGTCCAGTGCACAGGCTGTAATTGCAGCGCGCTCAAGTTCTTCTTCAGGGCATTCGCGCGAGACATCGAATTCGCGCTCAAACTGGGCACGCTTAGCCTTGATTTTGGCCTGCCCCTGTTCGCTGCCATCGGTAATCCTTTTGCGTAAGGCTGCAAGCGAATCCATTTCCAAAAGTTCAAAATGGCTTCCAAACACAGCGGCAAGACGCGTTACATCCGTATAGACATCGAGCATACCGGCATAATAGTGACCCAAAATCCCAATGCGTGCGTTCTTTATCACTTCCTTGGCGGCAAGCGCTTGTACCCATTCTGCTATCCGGGCCCACGCTTCGCCATCCTCGAGCCAGCCAGAAACAATATCGTACTTTATGCCTGCGATATTTAGCACACTTGCAATCTCCGGTACGCTGCACGCCTGGCAATTTGCAAGCCATTCGCCCGTCATCACCCCTCTATCGCCCAACGCATTAAAAGCCTGATAATCCAGCGTGGGCCCGGGCTGCAAATTGAGAATGACAATCGGCCCGTGTACAGCCTGTGCCATCGGCAGTACGGTGTGTGAGAGCGCATAGGTCGCCACATAAATGAAGAGCGCATCCACATTGTTCGCCTGAAAAAGCGCGGCAGCTTCGCGTGCTTTTTGCGGACTGTCCACAAGCCCCGCATCGAGTACGGAATCCAGCACGGCGTCTTGAGGACCTTGTGTAGTGTACTGCCCGCAAAGTTGTGCCAGTCTCTGCTCAATTTTCGTCTGATACCCTACGAGCTTATCCTTGAGTCCCGCAAATTGAGGCCAGTATGTATCCAGACCGATGCCGACAAGACCAATTTTCACGCTTCTCTCCCTCGCACAACCCTCTAAGTATAAGCCATCCTCCTAACCCGTAAATGGATTTTTCATGTCCAAAGATGCCCAAAACTTTTGCATCGATTTCCCAAAATCATTGCAAAATTATCTATTACATTATAGATTGAAACGATGGATCTAAAAGATTCTGGTGGAGGCTCGAGTTTTTTCCGTTACCTCACCTACAGCGATGAGGACGAAAACTGGCAAATGGTTTGTACAGACTCAGGCTATGCGGAGGTCCAACCATATACCTTGTACCCGCCAGAAAAAGACGGCCACCCTCGAGCCTTCCAGTATGTCGCTGTTGGTCGAACACTCAACGAATATCAGATTATTTACATTACCAAAGGTCAGGGGATGTTTCAGACACTCGGCAAGCGATATCGGGTTGTTCCTGGTTCTGTTCTCCTGGTTTTTCCCGGTGTCAAGCACTTCTATAAACCCGTGTACGAAGTAGGATGGACAGAACACTGGGTTGGCTTTAAAGGCAGTTATTTTGATGATCTTGTAGAAAAGGACATCCTGTCTCCCAGCCGCCCCTTTTACGAAATTGGCCTTCAAAACAATATTATGGAAACTTTCTCTTTTATCATCGATGAAGTGAGAGGCCAAAAACCCCTTTATCAGGCCAGGAGTGCTAGCCGCATTCTTACGCTGATCGCCGACATCGTGGCGCTGGAACGCAGAAAGGCCCAGCCCACTCAGTCCGAGAAACTCGTAGAACAGGCGAAATTTCTTATGGAAGAGAATATCTACGATGATATTGACCTCAATAGCATCGCTGCACGCCTTGGCGTGAGCACTTCCCGGCTCAACGAGATCTTTAAGACCTACACATCGATGACGCCGTATCAATATTACATTCATATCAAGATGCACATGGCCAAGATTTTGCTGGAAGAAGGTGATCTGTCTGTAAAAGAAGTGGCTTTTAAACTGGGCTTTCAGGATCAGTATCATTTTTCAAGGCTTTTCAAGAGCAAGACTGGTATTGCACCTTCGCAGTGGAAGTCTTTTGTTTACGAATAAATAACTCAATTTCTGCGCGTTTTTTTCTTGCACGGGACCGCACTCAACAACCAGAGCGGGGACTTGCGCGGCCTGTGACTCTCTCTTATAATGACGCTGTTTGTCGGTATCAAAATATCGATATTATTCTCTTTATATTGTTTTTTTACGATATATTTCTAAGGGGGAATAAGCATGGCGGTCGCCCAGATCGAGTTTTCCAAAGAATTGAACGACTACATTGAAGAATGGGGCAAGAAGCCCGGTGGGCTCATTATGATGTTGCACCGCATACAGGATGAATTCGGTTATGTGCCCCGCGAAGCTGCCGAAAAGCTCTCTCGGATGATCGGCGTTCCTCTTGCGAAAATTTATGGTGTTATAACGTTTTATCACTATTTTAAGACGACAAAGCCCGGAAAATACAAGATTTCGATCTGTCTCGGAACAGCCTGCTATTTAAAGAACAGTCAGGAACTTGTAGACGAGACTAAGTCGATTCTCGGACTTTCTGGTGACGAAGTGACGGATGATGGGCTCTTCAGTATCGATGAGGTTCGTTGCCTTGGTTGTTGTGGTCTTGCGCCTGTCATGATGGTTGGCGATGAGGTCTTTGGCAAAGTCAAAAAAGATGACCTGCCCGATATTATCGCCAAGTATAGAGATATGTAGTAAGTGGGCCAGTCTGGCCCTTGGTTTGACGGTTTAATCGAATTCATCAATGCATTATGCAGTTACGGATTACGTTTTGGACATTGTCCAAAATGCGTGTGAGGCTCGAGCCTCCAAAGTCAAAGTGCGGTTCTATGAAACGCCAGCGTGCATTGATGTGGTTGTAGAAGACGATGGCAAGGGGATGAGCCATGAAGAGCAGGAAGCGGCGCTCGATCCCTTCCATTCGGAAACGGGGAAGCATCCTGGCAGAAAAGTTGGCCTTGGGCTTCCTTTTTTGAAGCAGGCGACGGAACAGTGCGGTGGGGTTTTTGAACTTGTAAGCGAACCTGGAAAGGGTACGCGGCTCCACTTTAGTTTCGATCGCTCCAATATCGACTGTCCGCCTGTTGGTGATGTGGTGAGTTTTCTCCTGTCGGCCTTGTGTTTGCCGGGGGAGCAGGAATTGTGTATCGAGCGGATCCGCGACGATGGGCATGGATCGCCTTCGTCCTATACGCTCAATAAGGGTGAACTTGCAGAGGCTGTGGGGGGGCTTGAGAAAGTCGCTTCGCTTGCTCTGCTTAAATCGTATATACGATCACTGGAAGAAGGTTAAGGAGACAATCTATGGCCAAGATGACCCTCGACGAACTACGGGCGCTGCGGGAAGCGAAGCGTAAGGATCTGGA
>JBDKTP010000134.1:0-4180 GCA_039680115.1 Rectinema sp. | reverse complement strand
AAAAGTCGCTCACTGCAACGTCTTCAGAGAAAGGCGCACCGCCGAGCAATGAGCTTTCTTGAGGTGGAATACTCACTGGAACACCAGGAAAAAAGTGAGGATAGTCAGAACCCAACCGTAGAATCTGCGCGCCCTGATCCTTGCACCACGACTCCGCCAACGAGAGTAGTTCGGTTCCTATGCCCTTCCCGCGTTTGTCAGGAGCCACAACAACAAAAGATACATAACCGGTGACGCGACTCGCGGGGTTTTCAGCGGTCGGTTGCTGGGTTCCGGCAAAAGTAGCACCCATTTTTGCCAGCGCCGTACCCACCATTCGGCCGCCTTCTGTTCTCTCGCCTTCTGTTTTCTGCCGTGCAACGAAAAGCGCACTGTTATTTTCTTTACTGTTATGTGCTTTGAAAAGCGCCTGTTGACGGTAAAGTCGCTCTTCAAGGGGAAAATGGCTGCCCAGCGACGTGTTCCAGAGGGAAACTACCTCGCTCACGGTACTTTGAATGGGCTCCTCACTGTAGTTGTATTCCATACGACTCATTATACGCACTGAATTTCTCTCATGGTCAAGAAAATTCCACACACCCCGTACCAGGTAGCACTTGTCACCCGCGTAAGCCTTATCCCCTACACCCCAGGTCGCGGCGCGCCACCCGAGTTGCGGCTCCAATATTTCCTTGACCGCATATGAATATCACTATATAGTGACAAAGATGATGAAGTCCATAGATCCTGAATCGCAGCCTCTTCAATGGAGAATTGGCCAGATGCTTGCGGTCGGCTTTGCGGCCGGCCAAGCAGGAATGGCCGCACTGGAAAGTGTTGTTAACACAACGAAAGCCGGCAATATAATTCTTTTTTCCCGCAACACTCCAGACGCGGCAACCACGCTTGGTTCGGTGCGCAGCGCACAACACATTATAAAAAGCGCTACTGGCATGCTTCCGCTCGTCGCAATAGACCAGGAAGGCGGCATTGTCATGCGCATCCGCAAAGGGGTTGTGCCCATTCCAGGGGCAATGGCACAGGCCGCTTCCTGCCTCGGTGGAAGCACAAGCGTTGCCGATATCGAAGCATTAGGAAGCATCTGTGGTTCAGACCTGCGCGAACTCGGAATCAACTGGAACCTGGCACCAGTCGTCGACGTCAATGTAAACCCCAACAACCCCGTTATCGGGGTACGAAGTTACGGAGAGAATCCGGCGCTTGTTGCGGACTATGCTTCTGCCTTTGCCAGCGGAATCAAAAAAGCTGGCATCATGGCCACGGCCAAGCATTTCCCGGGGCACGGCGATACCAGAGTGGACTCGCATCTGGACCTGCCGATCATCTCTCATGATCTCGAAACGCTAAAAGCAGTGGACCTCGTTCCTTTTCAACGGCTCATAGCTGAAGGCGTGGCCTCGGTGCTCGTGGCCCATGTCCAGTTCCCTGCTCTGGAAAAAGAACCAATTCCTGCCACTTTTTCAAAGAACATTGTGGAAGGATTGCTGCGTGGCACGCTCGGCTTTGACGGAATAATCTGTACCGACTGTATGGAAATGAAAGCAGTTGCGGATCGGTTCAGCGATCCCTACGTCAAGGCAGTGTTGGCTGGTGCCGACATCATTGTGGTAAGTCACACGCCTGCACGCCAGATCGAAGCGGCCGAGTCAATTTACAGAGCCGTTATGGATGGATTAATTCCTGAAGAGAGAATCAATAATTCGGTGAGTCGCATCCTCCGGTTCAAGGATGAATACTGTAATGAGCCGTCCACGCCACCTGAATCAGCAAGATTGCGAAACCTGGAAGACGAGTACAACCTTGTGACCACGATATCGCGCGGTTCTCTCACGCTCCTTAGCCCACTGTCAGAACAAGGGCAAGGGAAGCAGGACGAAGTACACCGCGTGCAGGAACTCGAACCGGACCACGAAGGTCTTACATCAACTGGTTTCTTAGTCGATGTGCTTCCAGAAAACCTCACTGGTGTAGAAGACGAGGCCGCTTTGCCCTCAATCGCTACAGAACTCGCGCAGCTCGACGTTCCGGGCTGGGAGGCTATGAAGGTTTCAGCCAATCCTACCCAAGAAGAACTGGCGACAGTTTCCGACCACATGCAGAACTTTTGCGCGGTGGGCTCTCCTCACCACGGGCGAGATGACAAAAGTGAGAAGCTCACCCTTGCTCTTTCACTTTTTGCACCTTTTTCACACAAGAGCCAACTCGACCTTCTGGGACTCTTTGCCGCGTATGCAGCAAAACGCGATACGAGACTCATCATTTTCTTGATGCGCAGTCCTTACGATTGTCAGGGAATACTGGATCTCTGCAAGGAGCACGGTTGTTCAACCCCTCAGATTCTAGCTGCCTACGAATATACCTCGCTTTCTGCCCACTCTGTTGCCGAATTCCTTGCTGGTACGTGCAAAGCGACCGGTGTTTGCCCTGTAACAATTCAACCACATGTTGAGAAAAGGTTGTAGAATAGACACGTTACGAATTGACAAAGGGGCCAGATGAACTGGTTCCCTATTGAGAACAAGAGGAGGCAATCTATGAGAAAAAAGATGGCTGCAGTCGCAATTCTGCTCGTCATCGTTGCTGGCATGGCGTTTGCACAGACGCCTAAACGCGGTGGTGTCCTAAAAATGACCTCATCCAAACAAGGCGTACTCACCAAGAACTTTAATCCGTTTAGCCCTGCCGCGCTCGATTCGGCAATCGGCTGCGTCTACGAAACCTTGATCTACTTCAACAATGCCGATGGCAGTGCCAATCCGTGGCTCGCCGAAAGCTGGTCGTGGTCCCCTGATCTCAAAGAGATCACGTTTACACTGCGGCCCGGTATCAAATTCAACGATGGCACGCCACTTACCGCAAACGACGTTGTCTTTACAACAAACCTTGGCAAGACAAACAAAGCCCTCGATGTCTCTGGCATCTGGTCGGAAGGGCTTGTTTCGGTCAACGCGATTGGAACGAACAAAGTTGTTTTCAAGTTCGAAGACGTTAACGTCACGACACTGGAAAAGTTCGGGTCCCTCATCGTCGTGCCTTCGGCTATTTGGTCTAAAGTCAAAGACCCGCTCACGTGGGTTGGCGAAGACAGTCCCGTGGGGACAGGTCCATTTATGCTCGACCCCAAATCCTTTAGTGAACAGTCCTACCGAATGGTACGCAATCCCAACTACTGGCAAAAGGGTCAGGATGGAAAGCCGCTCCCCTATATAGACGCAATTCAATACGTTTCTACCACCAACGAACAGGTCGCGTTCAAGCTCATCAATGGCGAATACGACTGGGCTGGTTATCTTTTGCCCAACGCAGATGAGTACACGGCAGCCAGTCCGGACAACAAGTACTGGTTCCCCGAAGGCAACCTCGTATTCCTGTACATGAACAACCTTAAGGCGCCTTTCAATAACGCCAATGTCCGCAAAGCCTTTGCCTACGCTATAGATCAGCGCAACATAACCCGAAAAATGAGTCCGAGCCCGGTACCTGCCGACATGACCGGGCTTAAAAAATCTTTTGCTTCCCTCGGATCAAGCGCAAAAGCCAAGTACAACATCACCTATGACAAAGTAAAAGCCAGAAAGCTCTTGGAAGGTGAAGGGTACAAGCTTAATGCCAAAGGCATCTACGAAAAAGACGGAGTGCCACTGTCCTTCAAACTTTATGTTCCTACAGACTGGACCGACTGGATTGGCGCTGCGGAAACTGTCACCCAAATGCTCAAAGATATAGGCGTCGAAGCCATTATAACGCAGAGCGCATGGCCAGTACCGTTCCAGACCAGTCTGGAAACAGGCGATTACGACATGGCAATAAGTTTTATCAACACAGGGACAACGCCATACTATCAGTTCAACCGTTGGCTCTACTCCGATAACTATGCCCCGCTAGGACAAAAAGCCAAAGTCTTCTCCAACATGCGCTACAAGAACGATGACATCGACAAGAATTTGGAAGCTTATCGGCGCGAGCCAGATCCTGCAAAACAAAAAACCTATATGTCGGCTGTCATCGAGCAGTTCATGAAAGACACCCCCTGTGTTCCGCTCTTCTTTAACCCGACATGGTTTGAGTATTCGACGAGGAATTTTGTCGGTTGGCCAAGCGAGGATAATCCTTACGCATGGCCAAGTGTCATTGGCATGCAAAAGATGCCAATTCTGCTTGCAGTCCATCTAAAGTAAGC
>JBDKTP010000133.1:0-5412 GCA_039680115.1 Rectinema sp. | reverse complement strand
ATCTGTCCCACACCGAATCGAGGGCATCACGGACGGCGCAGTATTTGCCGTACTTTTCCTTGTAAACTCGATTTTTGTCCCAGTCTGGTTCGACGGGAGCGTTGACGCGAACCATAGCTTTGGCCGCTTCCATATAGTCGGAATACACTCCGGCAGCAACCGTCGCAGCCATTGCACACCCCATGGCGCCCAATTCTTTGACCCCTCTTACCGTTTCGATGGGGATTCCCAATACGTCGGCAAACATTTGCACCCAGACTTGCGAATTGACGGCCCCACCGGCCATGCGTATGGCTTTTGGTGCAGACCTTGCCGAAAGCAGCCGGTCGATATGCGTCTTTGCAGAGTATACCACACCCTCGTACACCGCCCGCGCCATGTGCGCCGTGGTGTGATACGACGTTAGCCCCACAAAGCTCCCCTTGGCGAGCGGATGAACGTTCGATCCATACAGAAAGGGCAAATAGTAAACGTCACAGGCGGCAGGATCGACTTCCGAGACCATCCTGTTTATCTCGTCGTACGGTTTTTTGCCCGCGTTTTTACCCGTGGCGCCAGGACCGAGATTGGCTTCAGGATTAGAATTCGCGCTGCCCATACAGTTTTCGATAAACCAGTCCAAGTTGCCCGCACTTGTCGCACTGCATTCCTCAAGAAGGTAATAGCCGGGAATCGCATAGAGAGAATTCATCGCGATCTGGGTCCCAAGAATCGGCGTTTTGGAGATGAACTCATTGATCGACCAGGTACCGGTTATTGTACAGAGCTGCTCTGGCGAGGTGATATCCATGGCTATGGCGCAGGCGTCAATGTCGAACATGCCACCCGCAACCGGCGTTCCTTCCAGAAGACCTGTACGCTGTGCCGCTTCTTTTGTGACTTTGCCGCACAAATCCGCCGAGTAACAGAGCGGCGCCAGCATATCGAAGGCCTCGCCGATTCCCAATGCTTCCAAAAGGTCGCGGTCGAACCGTGCGTCGCGTACGTTCATAAGTCCTGAACCCGAAATATCCGTGGCCTCGAAACGTGCCTCTCCTGTCAGTCTGAACCTAATATAATCCTTTACAGGAAAAGCATATCGTATGTTTTTGTACACTTCTGGGAGATTGTCTTTAAGCCAGGCTAAGAGTGCGGCCTGCTGGCTCGGAATCAGTTTTTGACAAAGCCGAGGGTAAAGGCGATCGGCAGTACCTTCCTTTTTCCATTTTTCGGGATACTGCCACGCGCGGTTGTCGGTACTCACAATGCCCTTGTACGCCGGCCTGTTGTCCTTGCCCCACGCGTACAAGCCCTTGCCATGACCGGTCACGGCCAAACCTACAATGCAGGCAGGATCGACATTGGATTTTTGCAGAACCTCTTGGATACACTCGCAGTTACTCCGCCAAAGATCGTCCATATCGCGCTCGGCATAGCCGGGTCGGGGAGCCAGTACGGGCGTTTGTCGCGAAGCCACGGCAATTTCGTTGCCCTTCAAATCGAACAGTGCCGCTTTGGTCACTGTACCGCCATTGTCGAGCCCAAGCGCATAACTAGCCATGATTCAGAACCTCTCAGGTACTCATAGGTATTAGTATCCCTATGGTGGCCCACTCGCCTTTCTTGTGCAACAGGTGCATAGCCACTATACAAGCGACTACAAGCCACTTCAAACGAGTATGAACAATGCACCAAATCTTATCTGGCCGTGTTTGCCGTGTTTGCTGCATTTGCCGTGTTTGCTTTGCCATTGAATAAGCACTCCTGGCAGCATAAAATTGCTATAGAGAGCATCGTTTGGGAAGGAGTTCCTATGCCTGAAGTATTTGAAAGAATGCGTGGCCTGTACACGCCCTGTACCGACATTCGACGCAAGATTTTTGTGGCCATCGCCAAATTCATCCTCGAAGACAAACAGCCCAAGGACATCGAATACATTCCGTTTCAGATTATCGACATGGAAAAACCGTCCTACCGGTGCTGTTCGTACCGGGAACTGTCCATTGTCAGGCAGAGGATGCGGCTCGCCTTTGGCCTTCCCCTCATCGAGGAAGCCAACAACATGCCCGTCACAGAAGGCATCGAACAGGCATTTACCGACCAGAAAGTGATCACAGCGCCGCTTATCAACGTCATCCGGGCGGCATGCGAGAAATGTCCGGAAGACAAGGTTATCGTCACCGACATGTGCCAGGCCTGCATGGCGCACCCCTGCTCCATCGTCTGCCCTGTGCAGGCTATCTCGTTCAAAGAAGATGGAGGCCAGGCGCTCATAGACCAGAACAAGTGCATTAAGTGCGGCAAGTGCCAGCGTGCCTGCCCCTATCAGGCCATAACCAGAATGGTTCGGCCCTGCGCGGCTGCGTGTGGCGTCAACGCCATCCACTCCGATTCAAAGGGCTTTGCTTCTATAGACCAATCCAAGTGTGTGGCGTGCGGGCTTTGCACCGTGTCGTGCCCTTTTGCCGCCATTTCGGACAAGACCGAACTGGTGCAGGTGCTTTTCCAGCTCAAAGGTCCGGAATCTGGGCGGCCATTTGCCCTGGTAGCGCCATCGTTCGTGGGCCAGTTCGGCAAGCTCGTAAAGCCTGGCGCCGTCGCTGCAGGTCTCAGGCAAGTGGGTTTCCGAGGCGTAAAAGAGGTGGCCCTCGGCGCGGACTCGGACACCCTGCTTCTTGCCAAACGCTTAGGCGAAGGCAAGGAGGGTTTCCTCGGCACTTCTTGCTGCCCTTCCTGGGTCAAGACCGCCCGCCATTTCTATCCGGAATTTTCCGATCAGATTGCGGATTCCTACACCCCGATGGTTGAGACCGCCAAAATCATAAAGGAACAGTACCCGGACGCAAAGATTGTCTTTATCGGCCCCTGCATTGCAAAAAAGGCCGAGGCGCTCGAGCCCGAATTGCGCCCTTATGTCGACCATGTTTTAACCTACGAGGAGACGGCAGCCATTTTTGCCGCCAAAGGCATAGACCTTGCATCTATCCCACCCGAGGCATTCCCGCCAGAAGCGAGTAGCCTGGGCCGAGGCTATGCCGTTGCAGGCGGTGTGGGCGAGGCCATAGCCGAAGCCGCCAAGGTCAAGTTCGGCGTGGAAAAAATCGAATTCATGCGCGCCGACACCCTTAAGAACTGCCGCAACATGTTGGCGGAGATCAAATCCGGCAAGGCAAAACCCAACCTCGTGGAAGGCATGGCCTGCCCTGGCGGCTGCGTTGGGGGCCCAGGTACCTTGATAGGCATCGCAGCGGCGCAGGCAGAAGTCAAGAAATTCGCTAACGAAGCTCCGGATCGCATTCCATCTTGATGTTGAGACTCGACTCAAAAAGGCGCCGCTTCTGGGACGACGAGCCGCCGGTAAGCGCCTCGACGCGCTTTCTGACCTCGCGGCGCTTGGAGTCTTGGCCGAACGGACACGTACAGACTGCGGAGCGAAAGCCCTTTTCCTCGGCGTACGCGAAGGTCTGGCGTTCCTCGCACAGCGCGAGAGGTCGAATTATCGAAAGCGGGTATTTTTTGTACTTGAGTACAGGCAACATTCCGGAGATCTCACCTTTATAAAGCATATTCATGAGTAAAGTCTCCACGATGTCGTCCAAGTGGTGCCCCAGCGCGATTTTGTTGTAGCCGTTGGCCATCGCGTAGCGAATAAGCTCAGTTCGACGTTGCGTAGAGCACCAATAGCAATTCATCGAGCGACCAGGTTTTAAGCGCCCTATCACCGGCACATCGATCGAGACATATGGCACGTCCCACGATTCCAAGAGTGAGACTAAGCTGGTTTTCTTGCAGCAGTTACAGAAATCCGTGGCAATGTGAATGGCCTGGATTTCGTAGTGGATCGGCCACCAACGACGCTTTGCGGCAAGATCGCAGGCAAGGGTTGTGGAGTCCTTACCGCCCGACACAGCGATAAGAATCCTGTCGCCTTCTTCGATCATGTTGAAACGGCGCAGCGCAACCTCGGTCAATTTGCTGACCGATGCCACCCCGCCCTTGGCAGCGAGCCGCTTTTCCGAGCGGCTCAAACTGGTCACGTTTTGTGTCTTGACTTCGTCCATAGGTTGTTCGATTATGACGAAAAAGCTTGTGTTGGGCAATTCAACATTTGTGTTGACACATATGTTGACACATAGTATAGTTTATATGTAACTTTTAAGTTAATAAAAAATAACACTGTGTAATAAGGATCGGATCGAAAGGCGCGGCGATTACCCCTGGTAGCAAGGTAGGAAACCGGCCGATCCGACCGCTCATTTTAAGTTCCAGATGGCCTCCAGTTCTATTGTCCGAGGGAAGGGACCATCCTTAGTTACTATTTTGAAGTGGGAGGTATGTATGTCGTTAACCATGCGTCTCGCGAAAAACGTCGTGATGTCCAAGGTCAATTACCTTAAAGAAGATCCCGAGAAAAACATGCCAGAACTGTTGGAATGGGCCCGGAAACTCGACGTAGCGGGAAAATTCTCTCCAGCTTTCGATGCACTGGAGCCAATCGCCAAAGATCCAAACAACAACTGGAACATAATGGTCCGCAACCTTCTGAAGGAGACATCACCAGCCTGCATGACCAAGCTTGTTTCCAACCTGGCCTTTAACAGCGAGATATCGTCCATGGCTGTTCGTGAAAAAGCTGCAAAAAAATACGGGTGCAACATTCCATGGGCAATTCTGATGGATCCAACGGCCGCATGTAATCTGCACTGCACCGGATGCTGGGCTGCAGAGTACCAAAAGACCGCCAATATGGACTACGATCTTTTGGACAGGATCATCAACGAAGGCAAAAAACTCGGGATCTACATGTACATCTACTCGGGCGGCGAACCACTCGTTCGGAAAGCCGATTTGCTCAAATTGGCAAAAAAACACTCCGACTGCTTCTTCCTTTCGTTCTCAAACGCAACGCTCGTAGACGAAGAGTTTGCAAAAGCTTCAGCGGAACTGGGCAACCTCGTGCTTGCCATAAGCGTTGAAGGCTTTGAAAAAGAGACCGACATGCGCCGTGGACAGGGAACGTACAAGAAGGTGATTGAGGCAATGGATTTGCTCAAAGCGCACGGCGTTCCCTTTGGCTTCTCAACCTGCTACCATCACTACAATACCGAAGTTGTCGGCTCGGACGAATACATCGATTTTATGGTGAGCAAGGGCGCACGTTTTGGCTGGTACTTTACCTATATACCGCTTGGCAAAGATGCCCAGCTTGATCTTTTGGCCACGCCTGAGCAGCGCGCCTATATGTATCGCCGAGTGAGAGAAATCCGCGAGACAAAGCCCATTTTCGTTCTGGACTTCTGGAACGATGGTGAATACGTCAAAGGCTGCATTGCTGGGGGAAGCTCGTATTTGCATATCAACGCAGCTGGAGATGTCGAGCCCTGTGCTTTTATTCACTATTCGAACATGAATATTCACGACCACAGCCTAATC
>JBDKTP010000132.1:0-10826 GCA_039680115.1 Rectinema sp. | reverse complement strand
TCCGACAGGGTTTCTGGGACTGATGAAAAACCAAAACGATAGGAATACCCATGGCATACGTTAAAAAGCTTTTTGCCGACAATTTTCTTTACTATGCCTCATACGTCATAAAAGATAGAGCAATTCCGGACCTTGACGATGGCCTAAAACCTGTGCAACGCCGTATTCTGCACTCGCTCTTCGAGATGGACGACGGCAAATATCATAAAGTCGCCAATGTGATCGGACACTGCATGCAGTACCATCCTCATGGCGATCAATCCATAGGGTCTGCGCTTGTCGTCCTGGCTAACAAGGGCCTTTTTATTGACAGGCAGGGCAATTTTGGCAATATCTTCACGGGCGACGAAGCCTCCGCGCCGCGCTATATCGAATGTCGCGCATCAGCATTTGCCAAAGAGGTTTTCTATAATCCCAAGGTCACGGAATATGTCGATTCATACGATGGACGAAACAAGGAGCCTGTAAAATTCCCCGCAAAACTTCCGGTGGTTTTGCTTATGGGGGCCGAGGGCATAGCCGTGGGGATGAGCACGAAGATATTGCCCCATAATCCGCTCGAAGTGATTCGCGCAGAAATAGCCTGTCTACAGGGCAAGAAATTCGAGCTCTATCCGGATTTTCCGACGGGCGGAATTATCGATTTGTCAGAATACAACGATGGCAATGGGCGCGTTAAGGTGCGCGCTAAACTGGACACGTCCGATCCTAAAAAGATTGTCATTCGGGAAATACCTTTTTCTTCCACGACCGAGACGCTCATTGCGAGTATTGAGGCAGCACAGCGTTCCGGACAGCTCAAGGTTGCCTCGATCTCTGATTTTACTACCGATAAGGTAGAGATTGAAATCCGCCTGCAGCGCGGCGTGTACACACAGGATGTGGTTGACGCGTTGTACGCTTTTACCGAATGTGAACAGAGTATCTCCTGCAATTGCCTCGTTATTCAGGACGAAAAGCCCGTTATTACGAGTGTATCGGAAATCGTGCGCCACCATGCGGGGCTCTTGCTGTCCATCTTGCGCAAGGAACTCGAGATCGAGCGAAGCGAGATTCTCGACGCGATGCACGCTCGAACCTTGGAGCGCATCTTTATCGAAGAACGCGTCTACAAGAAAATCGAAGCACAAAAGACGCAAGAAGCGATTTTTGCTGCGGTACTGGAAGGCCTCAAGCCTTATTCGCAGGAAATTGGCCGTGAAGTATCCCATGAAGACGTCGAGCGCCTGCTTAAGATCCCTATTAGGCGTATTTCCTTGTACGACATCAATAAAGCAAAGGAAGAGATGGATGAGCTCGCAAGTCGCCTTGTGAGTGTGGAGAGCCGTCTCAAGAACCTTGTAGAGTATGCCATCGAGTGCCTAAAAGGTTTAGGCAAAAAACTCGAGCACGATTGGCCGCGTCGCACCAAAATCGAGCGCTTCTCCATGGTGGAGGCCAGGGATGCGGCTCGACGCGATATCGCCTTGCGCTACGACGCCCAGACTGGGTATATCGGTACAGCGGTGTCTTCCGGCGAAAAGGTGCTCGAGGTGTCGGCGTTCGACAGAATCCTTATCGTACGGCGCAGTGGCCTCTATACGGTGGTACCGGTCCCCGAGAAGCTCTTTGTGGACCGGGGATTGCAGTGGGTAACCGTCGCACACAAGGACTATGTAGCCAATCAAGTTCTTACGATTGTATACAAGGCCGCCGACACTGGGTATCCTTTTATAAAACGCTGTTCTATAAAGACTTGGATTACCGGAAGGGATTATTCGCTCATTCCGGAAGGTGCAGAGCTGTTACTGTTCTCTACCGATTCAGAGCTTGTCTTTACGCTGACCTATGCAAAAAAGCCTCGAATAAAGAGAAATGAGGAGACCTTCCGGGCCTCCGATTGGCCGGTACGGGGTTTACAGGCGCAAGGGATTCGTCTTGCGACGCGGCAAGTACTTCAGGCACATAAAGCAGCCGATGCATCGGGAAGTCCTGCGACTCCTGCACAAGGTATGCCGGCACAGGGTACGCTTTCACAGGGTACGCTTTCACAAGACACTCCGTCTCCAGATACTTCTCCTGCTTCAAGGGCTGCAAGGCAAACGAAGCAAGGCAAGCGCAGCAAGCGCAGTGCCTCGAGCGCTGCCGGCACCGCAAGTGCGCAGGAGAACGAGACCGGCAGCCCGCAAACTGGGGATACACAAACTGGGGATACGCAAACTTGGGATACGCAAACTTGGGATACACAAACTGGGGATACGCAAAATTCTGCAGGGCAGGCCGCCGCTCAAGCCAAAGAAAACGTCAGTACAGAACAGGTTACAAGTAAGGATGATCAAGAGACCAACGCCGATAATGTCAAGATCGACGAGGAGGGAAGGGGACTGTTCGCCAAGGTTTCCAGGCGTCTGGGTCGGTCGGGCACTTCAAGTTCAGATTCAAGCTCATCCAAAGCCCAGGAGCTCGATTTTGGCGATGCCGACAAAGGAGACAAAGAGTGAGCATCTTTTTGCTATGTTGCGCCATGCTGTATGTCTTAAGCATAATTATCTTTGCAATAGATGCTTATAGACAGGCCTTTTGTTGGAAGAACCAAACACTCGACTATACAAAGAACCACGGCCTTTCCAATGGTGATTTTGACCAGGAATACCTGGACCAGCCATGGCAGGAATTCGAAGTTCAGTCGCCAAACGGGTACATGATTGCGTGTGTCTCCCTGGAGGTTCAAAACGCAGCGTGGCAAAGAGAGCAGACTGACGGCGAAGCGGAGCAGGACAGCCCACCGCAAGGCAGTGCACCTGTCGCAGTTTTTGTGCATGGCATCGGTTGGACTCGCTATGGAATGTTCAAATACATGAAGCATTTCACTGCGCGTGGTTGGACCGTTGTGGCGCTGGATTTGCCCGGTCATGGCAAGAGCCAGGCGCCGCGGCGTTATTATCCGACCTTTGGTCATAACGAGAAGCACGACGTGGCTGCTGTGGTGGACTACGTGCATGCAAAATGGCCCAATGCCGAAAAAATTGGCCTTCTTGGAGAATCAATGGGCGCGGGTACTGCGCTCGAATACGCTCCTTTGGCAGACGGCAAAATCGATTTTGTCATTGCGGATTGTCCTTTTGAGAGTCTCGTGGGTGAGGTGGATTATCTCATGAGAGAAAAACGCTGGATACCCGATATCGTCCAGGTGCCGGCGCTGTGGTTATTCGAATTGATTCCACGTTTTACAAAAGGTTTTTGGATAAAATCGGTGAGTCCCAAGAACGATATAGTTTCGTGTACGCTACCTGTTCTGTTCGTTCATGGGCTTGAAGACACTTGGGTGCCCTACATTTGGTCATTGCGCATGTACGATTTGCGTAAGACTAAAGGTCGAGGGCAGACCGAGATTTTTCTTGTCCCTGGTGCCAGGCACACTGGGTCGGTGCGAGTAGACCCGGAAGGTTGGAAGAGTGCAGTTTTTGGCTTTATCGACCGCACCTGTTGAACCGGTCAAACCAGTTGGAGCCTGTTGGACCTGTCTGGCCTTTCTGCCCTTAGAAGAATTTTGCTCGCAATCATCTTGACAAATCGCGCCACATGAGGGTAAATTCACCTTGCTTTTGGGATTGCGAAAGCAAAGTTTCTGGAAGCATTCCCCTGTAGCTCAGTCGGCAGAGCAAGTGGCTGTTAACCACTGGGTCCGGTGTTCGAACCACCGCGGGGGAGCATAAGAAGAGACGGAGTTACTTCTCTCTTGTATGAATAAAGCCTTAGCTTACTAAGGCTTTATTTTTTTGCTTGTTGTCGTATTACTGCCTTTTCCCAATTCGGTTCGGAATATTCACGATAAACTTCCAAATCGGCTTCCTGCTAAAATAGAGCGTGCATAGACCGGCAGCAATGACCATACTCTGAACTTCCGCACTGTGGTGGAATGCAAACATCAGAATGGCCGACATGGTCAGAATGGTGGCAGGTATCCGCAGACTCACATTTTTTCTAAAAAAAGAAAAAATGATGATGGGTGCGACAACAAAAGAAATCAAAAGTTCGTAAGGGATAAGAAAAGCATACACGCCCATGAGCGTCGCGGCTCCACGGCCCCCCCTAAAGCCAAAATACAAAGGATACCCGTGACCTATGGCAGCTCCGATGCCAATAAGCCCTACCTGAACGGTCGAGAGTTCCAATATTCGACTGCCAACCAGCATAGGTACAAACGCTTTTGCTGCGTCCAAAACGCCTGTGAGGATTCCCCAAGCCCGTCCGACCGTCCTAAAGGTGTTTGCTGCCCCTGGGTTTCGATTGCCGTTTGTGTAGACATCTGCACCTCTACCACTGAGCTTTGCAAAAATAGGGGCAAACATTATTGAGCCACACAGATATCCAGCGACAATGCACAATGCATTCATGGCGGACCCTCCTTAGCAAGCTGGTTACCAACTGAACCGTTAATCTACCCATCACTCCAAACAGAAAGAAACTCCGTAGGACTGCGGTCCGAAATAGATGGCTTCAACAAGGCGTGGTGTGCCAATAATACTTCTGTCGCAAGGAAATGCTGCCTTCAGTTTAGCCTGCAAATCCTCAAAAGCCGCAATATTGTCCTTAAAGTCAACGATATTCATAAGTTTGACTCTCTGGGCGCCTTTTTCATTCATCTTTTGTGACATAGTCTCCACAATAAGCGAGTTTACCTGTTTGAAGCTTCGCGCTTGTCCCACGGGTACTATAAGGCCATCTGGATCGTCGCCAAAAAGACCAACGAGCGGTGTAATCCTGAATGCCGAGCCAAGCAATGCCTTGGCCTTGCCGATTCTTCCGCCTCTGTACAGATAATTTAGATCGGCCAGCACAAAGAGCGAAAAAGTATTCTGCACGACCTTCTTGGATGCAACCAAGAACTCGTCAATGTCGTTTGCCTTATTGAGCTCGTCGATAAGGCGTAAGAGGACTGCTCCAACGCCGTTAGAAACCTGGCGCGTATCGATGTTGACGATTGGTATAACATTCTCATATTGCTTTTTCACTTGTTCGGCCATTTCGAAGGTTGCATTTGACATCTTTTGATTCATGAGGACATGCACAATGAGATCGTACTTGTTCTTGTTCTTTTCGATCGTATCAACAAGTTCTTGCCTGGACAAACTGGAACTCTTTGCAACGATTTTTTCGTTCTTGAACTTATCTACAAGCCACAAAGCATTGTGTTCTTTGGAATCGAAGTATTCTTGCCCGTCCACCAGGACAGGGTAATGGATAAACTCGATGTCAGGGTAGTCCACTTGTTCATTTGCAAGTCCCAGATTGTCGCCGACGATAATCAAAGTTTTCTCTTTCATACCTCGCTCCTATTTGTAAGCTCACTCACTCCTTCTCTTCAATGATTGGAAACCGTAATTGGACCTCTGGTTATTCAGGATATTTAAACGAGTTATTCAAATGTAACAAGGAAGTCACAATTGAATTGCCCCCCGTAATATTCCTCAAGAGTAAGATCTTTGTGCGCAGCAGTTACGCTCTTGTCAAGAAGCGGCTTATTCTTCATGCTCTTACCTCGATACACGGTGACGAGTTCGGAGTCTTTCCCAAAGCGGGCGATGGCTTCATCCAGTAAGGACAGTGGCGAAGTTGCACCTGCCAAAAGTCTTTTATTGGCAATAAGGCAAAAATCGCCTTTGTGGATAAGCTCGCCTTCTTCCGTCTTGGCTTCCCTCACAACGCGGCTGATCTTGCAAAAACCGATAGCATCGAGGTTCTTCATCATCATTTCGGCCGTTGTGTTTATGTCAAATCCGCGTGGAGTGTGAGTGAGCATACCAATTATGGAAGGCATCGAGCCGCACTCAATGACACGCACGTTCGACTTACTTAGGGAAGCGGCGTACTTCAGTGACATTAAGATATCGCTGTCGTCGGCCGCTGCAATTACATTCTTGGCGTGTAACCGATTGATCTCTTCTACCAGCCTGTCTACTGATGGCTTGTTTCTTCCATAATCGTAAACGTCGTCAGCACCAAGACTTAAGACGATTTTTTCAAACCCTTCGCCGCTCACTATGCAGAAGATGCTGTTCTCCTTTTCATATTTTATGGTGTCGTGACTAATAAAATTCTTGTGCTGCTTCTTCATGTCGTCAACTTTGGAGAAACCGATTGTACCGAACGACGATATGGTCTTGAGCACTTCCTCTGGTTGATTCGTATGTACATGAACCTTAAAAGCTGCTGGTGCGTCCAGTACAATGATACTGTCTCCGTAGCGCGCCAAGAGTGCATTTAGTTGCTGTTTGGTCACGTTGGTGTTTGGGGTGTTGAGAACGAACTCAGTACAGAATCTATATCGAATGTCTCCATCCCAGGTTTCGTCCAAAGCCTTGATGTTTTTCTTGATTTGCTTTTTTTCCTTAGCTTGAGGCCTCAAATTCTGGAATCGCAGAATGTTCTCGATTCCGGCCCGCAGCCGTGGGTTAGTGATATCTTCCAGTGGAATGCCTATGTGCCGGTGAAGGCGGCTTCTATTACCCGATCGCAAAGATGCAAGGATACTATTGAGATTCCGTCTCAGGGCTCTGTTAATGGACAGGATTCTGGAAACTGCCAAGTTACCTTCGGCTACAGGCAAAACACCGGCGCTCTTCTTTAAACCTTCCAGGATGATAAGAAACCCTGCGGCGCCAGAGTCAACGACGCCCGCCTCTTTTAGCACTGGCAGCATCTCCGGAGTCTTATTGAGCACATCCTTGAGTTTTGGAAGGCATTCCTGAATGATTTCCTTAGGGTTGGCCTGCTCTGGCATTGATGTCATGTGCAGCCTGAATTCCTCGGCAAATGCACGCATCATGGTGAGCATCGTGCCTTCCTTGGGTTCGAAAGTCCCTTCCCACGCGCTCTTATAGCCATTCTCTAGGGCTGCAAGGATGTTCTTATTGGAAAAATCATTATTTGCAAGCTTTTCCGCTACTCCTTTGCAGAATAAAGCAAAAATGACTCCAGAACAACCGCGACTATGCAAGAGCAGCTCATTTGCAAAGTCCTTAAGGAACTCGCCGGCATTTGTCGCATTTACCGTGCCGTCCTGCATCTTTGCCTTGATACCCTGGAGTGCTCCCTGGAGCGTTAATGTCAGATTGAGTCCTGTATCTCCATCTGGTACAGGAAAGACATTCAAATTGTTGATCTGGCTTGCATGGCGAGAAAGATAGGCAGAGGTACTTCTGAGTGCCTCAAAAGCCTCGGCAACGTCCTGTGGAATGCTGTGAGCAAAATCTCCATGTGTAGTCACGATTTTCCTACCAGTTTATTGTGATAAACGGCCGCGAAACGCGCGACGTTCAAAGACTGCACTTAATGCAGCCATCTTGCTGTTGTTACGATACACGCATTCAATCTTGAGTATACTTCTTTGCTCTCATTGCTCTAACAGCCTAGAATATAGCAGTTTCTTGCTCACAAAGGAACAGAAAAACCGACCAGCCGCCCGCTCTTAGACTCTTAGACTCTTGGGAAAAGCTGTCTCTTAAGGTCGATGTTTAAGCCTGTACAATACCACGAGCTTGTGTTGACAAAACAATTAGTTTTCTTAATAATTAAGACATGGAATTATAAAGGAACGTAATGAATAACATTGAAAACTCCGAAATGCTCTTTGATACCGTCACCAGCATCATGGACACCTTACCCACGGTTTGGAATCGAATACGTTCAAATCTTAGGGCAGCGGCAATCAAAAAATTTGGAATCAGTTTGGACCAATTCCACACCTTACGGTACATAAGGCGCGGCTACGACACAGTAACATCCCTGGCCGAAGTGAGGCAAATCAGCGCTCCTGCAACGAGTCAGGCCGTTGAAGTGCTCGTCCAGAAAGGGCTTGTCACGCGCACTCAACAGCAAGAAGACAGGCGTTGCGTTCGCCTTGCTCTAACTCCTTATGCCAGCAAGATATTAGACGAAAACTACGACGAAACCCTCGAATGGGTAAAGCAAAAAATGCTTCACATGTCTAAAGACGAGCTGGAAACGGTAAAGCGAGCCATGCAGATCCTGCAGTCAACTTTTTCACCTAATGCGGAGTAAGACTAATGGATGAATTCAAGAAACTGCTTCACTTTGGCAAACCTTACCAGACGCAAGCCATTTTTTCCATGACAATGCTCATAGCCACCGTGTTTCTCGATCTTTCGATACCCCGATTTATGCAAACGCTCATAGATGACGGTGTCAAACCTCAAGACATGAGTGTGGTTCTGAGGACTTCCGCTATCATGCTTGCCCTGTCAATCTCGAGCATGATTACAGGGGTTCTTAATAGCAATTATTCGATTAAAGTTGGAGAAGGAGTCGGGCGCGATCTTCGTCAGGCCATCTTCGAGAAAATTCAGGATTTTTCTTACGCCAATGCCGATCAGTTTTCCACAGGCAAATTGATGGTCAGGCTCACGAGCGATTCGAGCGCAGTACAAAGGCTCTTTCAGGTATCCTTGCGCATAGGAAGCCGTGCTCCGCTGGAAATGATCTTGAGCGTCGTGCTTATGTTTGTAACAAGTCCAAGTCTCGCATGGTCAATGATACCGGTCTTGTTAGTAAGCTGGACGCTGATAGTACTTTTCAGCGTGAAGATGGAACCATTGTTTCGCACTGTGCAACAGAAATTGGATCGCCTGAATACCGTGCTGCAAGAGAATCTTGCCGGTGCAAGGCTTGTTAAGAGCTTTGTGCGCGCTGACCACGAGACCGGACGCTTCGATGTTGCAAATGGCGATTTCACGGATGGGACTATCAAAGTAACGGAAGTCATGTCGTCCATGTCGCCGCTTCTAACCCTCATGGTGAATATCGGGATGGTCCTTGTTGTGTGGTTAGGGGGAATTCAGGCGATAGGTGGTGGTATTTCGACCGGTCAAATACTGGCCTTTGTAAGCTACTTGCTCGCAACGATGCACCCTTTGGTTTCTATGACCAACCTTTCAAATACCTGGGCAAATGGACTTGCTTCGGCAAAGCGAATCAATGAAGTTCTGGAAGCCAAGCCGGACATAACTCCGCCACTTGCGCCGAAGGCTCTGCCGCTTGGTATGTCGGCAAGTGTGGATTTTAAAGATGTGGATTTTCACTATAGTATCAACTCCGATCTCGCCGTGTTGGAAAACATTCGTCTCCATGCAGAGCCTGGACAGATGGTTGCTGTTCTTGGTGCAACTGGAGCAGGCAAGAGCACGCTTGTCAACCTTATTCCCCGGTTCTATGACGCTGCTTCAGGCTCGGTAAGAATAGACGATTTCGATGTGCGTGACATAGAAGAAGATTCGCTTCTGGAACATATCGGCGTCGTGCCCCAGGAAACGATTCTTTTTTCTGGAACCGTCCGCGACAACATTCGCTATGGCTGTCCGGATGCGAGCCAGGAAGAAGTCGAGCGGGCGGCAAAAATCGCGCAGGCTCACGACTTCATAATGCGGCTTCCTCAAGGCTATGATACGCCCATCGAGGAACGTGGTACCAACCTTTCAGGAGGACAGAAACAGCGTATATCTATAGCTCGCGCAATTATCACTCATCCTGACATTCTCATTCTGGATGACAGCACAAGTGCAGTAGATGTAGAAACCGAGACCAGAATACAAACTGCGCTGGCAGACGAACTAAAAGGGAGCACGGTTTTTGTTGTCGCCCAACGGATAAGCACAGTTCTAAACGCGGATAAGATCATTGTCCTGGACGAAGGCAGGATTGTAGCTGAAGGCAAACACATGGAGCTTTTGAAAACGAGCCCAATTTACAAGGAAATCTACGATTCACAGCTTGGAGGGGCGCCGCAAAATGCCTGATGACAAATTCTACTCTGCGAGTACAGATCTTCGTGCCTCTATGCATCGGCCCGGTGGCAGACCGAAAAAGTTTGAAAAGGCCAAGGATCCTCGCAAGGCGCTTACGAGGCTTGTAGGCTATCTTAAGCCGTATACCACATCGTTGTTGTTAGTGCTCTTACTTATAGTCATTTCATCTCTTTTGGGTCTGGCAGGACCTTATCTCCTGGGTAAGGCTATAGACACTTACATAGCGAACAAGGATATAGCAGGACTCATTCATATAGCGCTTCTTATGCTGATTTCTTATGTCATGAGTAACCTCTTTCTTATCGCTTCAAACTGGGTAATGGCGCGCATTTCGCAATATGCATTGAGAGAACTTCGCCGGGACCTTTTTACGCATATTCAGAGCTTGCCAATGCAGTTTTTTGATTCTCATCCCGCAGGTGGGCTTATGAGCCGGCTCACGAACGATATAGATGCGATTAACCAGGCTGTGTCGCAGAACATTACGGCTCTGGTCGCCAGCCTTATTACCATGGCAGGAATTCTTATAACGATGTTTGTCCTGAATCCATGGTTGGCACTAGCGAGTCTTGTGGTTGTACCGATCATGTTTGGATTTACGCGTTTTGTCGCTAAATACACGCGAAAGGGATTTCGCACCTTGCAACAGGACTTAGGCAAACTCAACGAAACTGCAGAGGAGTCGATAAGCGGGCTCAAAACTATAAAAGCTTTTCGCAGAAAAGACTCGGTTATTGCTGAGTTCAGCGCTAGAAACCAGGCCACATACGAAGCTGGCATCTATGCCAATACCTACTCCATGCTCCTTATGCCACTTACACAGCTCTTAGGCGATTTTTTCGTGGTAGTGTTGGCGGCATCGGGCAGCTGGCTTGCCTTGCAGGGCTTGGTCAGCGTCGGAACGATAGCTGCATTTGTAAACTATGGCCACAACTTTACGGCGCCGTTACGCCAGGTTTCCAACTTGTACAATTCGATCCAGGCTGCGCTTGCAGGTGCAGAACGTGTGTTTGAAATTATCGA
>JBDKTP010000131.1:0-18969 GCA_039680115.1 Rectinema sp. | reverse complement strand
TTATGTTTCCCGCACATCAATGACTTTTTCTACTACCGGCATCAGGGCTTCCAAAAGGGGTTCCTTCTCTACGCCAGTGACCTTCACAGTGCACAAAGCGTTCGATGGATCTTCGCCTTCAAACGTGGCAAAAGAGATGATATTGCCGCCGCATCGAGTTATGGCGTTCGACACTTTGGCGAGCTCTCCCCGTTTTTCGGGAAGCAACAATGTAAGCCTTATGCCCTTATGCCTGGCGCCGAAAAGCTCGATAAACAGCTTGAAAAGGTCCGACTCCGTGATTATTCCAACGAGCAAGCTTCCCCTCATTACAGGGAGGCCGGAAATCTCGTTGTCTACCATGATCCGCGCGGCTTCTTCGATGGGCAAGTCTTCCGTGACGGTGATAACTTTCTTGGACATGACTTGCTCGACTTTGAGCTTAGAGATCAAATAGTGCATCTCCCACACATCGAGCGTAGACGCCGGTGACGGGGACGCATGGCTTAAATCCAGTGCCGAGACAATACCAACCAGTTTGCCGTTTTTGTCAAGAACGGGAAGTCTGCGGATCTTTTCGCGCCTCATTATCGCTTGTGCTTCCGGGACTGTTGTATCTGGTGTTATAGTGATAGGATTCCTCGTCATGCGTTGACCAACGTTCATGGCACACCTCCTGTTCAGGTTCGGTATTATCTACCTGACATAATACTACAAAAGTCTGGCTTTGCGTGTGGAATCTGGTACAGATCCACCGATTGTTTACATGCCCAGATATGCTTTCCGCACTTCCTGATTTGCAAAAAGGCGGTTAGCAGTATCTGCAATCTTGATTACGCCGTTTTGCATTACATAGCCCTTGTCAGCTATCTTGAGTGCCATGTTTGCATTTTGTTCCACAAGAAGGATCGTTGTCTTTCGTTCTTTGTTGACTTTCTGAATCACCTCGAAAATATTCTGAACCACAAGTGGAGCAAGCCCCAACGAAGGTTCATCGAGCAAAAGAAGACGCGGATTGGCCATGAGCGCACGGGAAATCGCAAGCATCTGCTGTTCTCCACCAGAAAGCGTGCCTCCTAGTTGATTTTTTCGCTCTGCCAAACGGGGAAAGATCTCAAAGACTTCCTCCATGTCGTGTTTGATCCCTTCCTTGTCTCGTCTCAAGAAGGCTCCCATGTCCAGGTTTTCAGAGACAGTGAGTTGAGGGAAAATTCGGCGCCCTTCCGGAACTTGAGCAATCCCCAACTGAACGATTTTGTTTGGTGCCAGTTTCGAGAGATCCTTGCCATCAAACAAGATTTCGCCATTTCGAATAGGCGTTATCCCACAGATACTCATAAGCGTTGTGGTCTTGCCGGCTCCATTCGCGCCGATGAGTGTGACGATTTCGCCTTCATTAACAGAAATTGAAATTCCCTTCAATGCCTGAATATTTCCATAGTATGTATGAACATCTTTAAGCTCAAGCAATGCCATGTCACTCTCCTAAGTAGGCCCGTATGACGTCCGGATTGTGCTTTATCTCCTTCGGTGTACCTTCTGCGATAAGCCTTCCGTAGTCCAGCACATAGATCCGTTCGCTTACTTCCATAACGAGACTCATGTCGTGCTCAATAAGGAGAATCGTAATGTGTTCTTTGTCCCGGATAATATTTATTGTCTCTTCCAGATCGCGCGTTTCCTGGGCGTTCATGCCGGCAACCGGTTCATCGAGCAAAAGCAAGAATGGATCAGTAGCCAAAGCGCGTGCAATCTCCAATCGACGTTGTTCACCATAGGGCAGGTTCTTAGCCATTTCGTTAGTGTAGGGATCAAGCTTCAGTTTTTTCAGTATTTCGTAGCTTTCTTCAATGACTCTCTGCTCTTCTTCTTTTGTAGCCTTATCCCTAAGAATAGCTTTTAGGACGCCGGCCTTTAGCGAGTTGTGTCTGCCAATCATTACATTCTCAAGTACGGACATGTTGTTGAATAACCGAATGTTCTGGAATGTACGAGCAAGGCCTTTCTGGTTAATGACGTTGGGCTTTAGCCCTTGGATTTCTTCAACCGCGCCTTTGCGGCTGCATATTTTGATTTTCCCCTCAGTAGGTTTGTAGACGCCGGTTATACAGTTAAAGATAGTGGTCTTGCCGGCTCCATTTGGTCCGATGAGCGCCGCAATTTCACCCTTGTCTATATGCATAGAAACGCCATCGATGGCACGCAAACCGCCAAAAGTCATGACAATGTTGTCCAGTTCCAAGACCTCGTTTTCATAAAGAAGTCGTTCTGTACTCATTTTGCCGTTTCCTTAGCCTCAAAGGTGTATTGTTTGCGCTTACGGGGAATAAGTCCATCCGACTTGAAAATTATTATGAGAACCATCGCTATGCCATAAATGAGCATGCGATACTGGGCAAGCATTCGGAAATATTCGGGCAAAAGTTTTAGGATCATGGCTCCGGCTATGACTCCTGGAATGGATCCAGTACCGCCTACTACCACCGACATGAGCATTATCATCGACTCGGACAGAGTAAAACTGTCGGGATTGATGTAAGTCGTTTGCGCAGCCATCAATACACCGGCTAATCCTGCCCAAAACGCACCGAGCGCAAAAGTAATGAGCTTGTTCTTAACCAGATCGACACCCATGGATTGGCACGCGATTTGGTCTTCTCTCATGGCCTCCAACGCACGACCAACCCTCGAATCTTCGATGCGTCTCACTACAAAAATCGTGATTATCACAACAACCAGCGCTATAAAATAGATATAGGTGGCTGCATCTCCAGGTGCAAGCTTGCGGCCCAAAAACCAGGGCCTTGGAATCAGACTGATGCCAGTCGCACCTCCCGTTAGGTCGCTAGAGTTCTGCATCACCATGTGAAAGATCTCACCGAAGGCCAGAGTAATGATGGCCAAATAATCTCCTCGCAACCGCAGAACGGGCAAACTCAGAAGAACGCCGAAGAGCATTGCTACAACACCAGCCACAGGAAGCGAAATCCAAAAGAGCCAGCCCGGGTCAAAACCCGCTGCCACAAACGAAGGTCCCACGTATTTCCAAATAAGACCGTACGTGTATGCTCCGACGCCAAAGAACGCCGCATATCCAAGATTGAGCAGCCCTCCCAGGCCTACGACAATGTTAAGTCCCAGACCCAAGATCACATAAATAAAGGCAGTTATCATCACATTGGTGTGATACATGCCGAAAAGAAATGGAAATGCAACCGCAAACATAAGTAAGAGGAGGGCGCCTACACTTCGCGAAAAAGGGTTTGCAGAGATGCTGGAAGGCCGTCTAGTCAGAGATGAGGAATTCACCGTGGCACCGTCGCCTTTTTTCGCGTTTCCATGGGATTCGTTCCAGACAAGAGCATGACGCCAAATAAATGAGAGCACAAATCCTGCAACACCTATAGGCAGGAGAAGATTCCATCGAAATTGAATTTCGGCTACACCACGGGAAACCGACACTTTCATGACCATAATGGGGAAGAACAGGATCATGAACCAAATTGCAACCGTGAGGGATTTCTTTATCTCAGTAAGAATAGTGTGTACTTTCATAGACTAGACCTTTTGCTTTTGAGTTCGGCCTAGTAGACCGTCTGGCTTTATCAGCAGAATTACAATCAGGATGATAAAGGCAAAAGCATCTTCATAATCACTGGAAATGTAGCCGGTACCGAAGCTTTCTGTCCAACCCAACACAAAGCTCCCAAGTACCGCGCCGGGTATACTGCCAATTCCCCCTAAAACCGCAGCTACAAAGGCCTTAATGCCTGCGATGAATCCGACATAGTAATTGATTTGTCCCATATATGAACAAATCAAGACACCACCTATTGCCGCAAGGGCCGATCCAATAATGAAAGTCACAGAAATCACTTGGTCAACATCCACCCCGACTAGCTGCGCCATGTGCATATCTTGTGCCGTGGCGCGCATCGCTTTGCCCATTCTGGTGAACTTGATGATCAGAGTAAGCAGAATCATAATCACTGCGGAAGTAAGCAAGATGATAAACTGAGTAGAGTTTATATACTCTTTATACGGCAGGAGCCACGAAAACTCTGGAAGATAGCTCGGAAATGGCAGGAACTTCTCTGTTTGGGCAAGGAGAACTATGTTTTGTAAGATAATAGACATGCCCATCGCGCTTATTAGAGCAGAAAGTCGCGGTTTTTCCCGCAAAGGCTTGTAGGCTATTTTTTCAATTGTATAGCCAAAGGCAGCGGAATAAAACATGGCCAGCAAAATGGACAACACCAAGACCCAGCCCACGGGCATGCCTTGAGAGTAAAAGAATCCTCCCATGATGAGCGCTGTAAAACCGCCAATCATATAGATTTCGCCGTGCGCAAAATTGATGAGCTGGATGATTCCGTAGACCATTGTGTATCCAAGCGCCATCAGGGCATAGATACTGCCTTTTGCCGTGCCGCTCAAAAAAAGTTTTATGAAATATTCCATGTGCCAATCCTTCAGGATGAGAAACTAAAAGAAAGCCGTTCAGACGCGTGGTCATGAACGGCTTATTGGAGGCTCGCAGAAACGTCGCGAAGCAGAGAAGAATCTTACTTCACTTCCACGAACTTGCCGTTCTGAACCTGGAAGAGCGAGTTACCGAAGCCCACAACGTCACCCTTCTTATCAAACGTGATGCGTCCGAGTACTGTGTCGACATATTCGGACTGCAAGGCCGCTACAATTTTGTTATAGTCAGTAGATTTGGCCTTTGCAATAGCGTTTACAAGGGCTTGCGTTGCAGCATACGCGTTGAGGAAGAATGCTCCTGGATCCGAACCGAATTCTTTCTTATGTGCTTCTATCGCCTTAATGGCCATAGGATTGCTGGAAGTATCAGTTGGTCCTGTTGCATAGACGCCCTCAGCGTACTTACCGGCAACTTCAATAAAAGTATTGTCCTTGATTCCGTCTTCAGATATAAACGCAGCGCCAATACCTTTCTGGCGCATCTGCTGTACGATCTTGGAAGCTTCAGGATGATAGCCACCCCATACAACGGCATCAACTTTGGCATTCCCGACTTTATTGATCACAGCGGAGTAGTCAGGTGCACCCGGGTTTACACCCTCGAATACTGGAACTTGAACGCCTTTTTGTTCGACAAATTCCTTAACCGACTCAGCAAAGCCCTTGCCGTAATCTCCTTTGTCGTGCAGCACTGCAACTTTTTTTACCTTGAGTTTGTTTACAAGAAAATCTGCGGCCATTTTTGCCTGCTGATCGTCTGGGGCGATAGTACGGAAGAAATTGGGATACTCACCCGATTGCGTAAGCGAAGGTGTTGTAGCAGAAGGTGAAATAGTCACAATTTTGGAGTCCTTGTAGATTCCCATTGCAGCCTTGGTTGCACCAGAGCAAATGTGGCCAATGACGGCTACTACTTTGTCGCTTACCAGTTTGGCGGCCACGTTGGTAGCAATCTCTGGCTTGCATTGATCATCCTCGATGACGAGCTCGACCTTTTGGCCATTGATACCACCTTTTGCGTTCACCTCTTCAATGACCAGTTTTGCGGCGTTAACCGTAGGCAGGCCATAGGAAGCCAGATCGCCAGAATGTGCTCCCGCAACTCCAATCTTGATGGTTGGTGCTGCAAAAATCGCTTGGGCACTTAAGAGCGCCGCAAGACTCACAACCGCAAAGACCACGAGGTTCTTGTGCTTCATCATGTATTCCTCCTTCCGCATATACAAAAGATATGCATAAATAATGAAATGAAGCTGATTTTGCGAAGGATATAGAGCCGCACACGCCGTGTCAAGAGTTGTTTTTCAATATCTTGAAGTTCTTCTATATCGAAATTGTCTTTTTCCTATAAAAACGGACGCTCGATCTGCCATAGTGTTTCTCATTTTCAACATACAGAGCGCCAATTTCTTGAGGTAATTGCTCTTCATGAGGAAAGTGGAGTAGGGCGAGGCCTCCGTTTTTGAGGGTGCTACCGTCGGACAGAGCTTCTAGGAGTTCCATCCGATACGCATACGGGAAAGGTGGATCGAGGAAAACGATATCAAAAGGTACTTGATTTCGCTGCAGGAAGAGTTCAACTGGCAATGCTTTGCACTCGATTCGTCGTTCGGATATTGCAACATTTTTTAAAAGCGTAGGGAATTTGGTTCGATCTCGTTCTACACAGGTAACAGGCCATGCGCCACGCGATGCTGCCTCCAAGGCAATGATGCCGGAACCGGAAAAAAGATCCAGAAAAGAAAGGCCTGTGAGATCGCCCAACGTCGCAAAAAGCGACTCTCTCATTCTATCCATAGCAGGTCGAATGGGTAGTCTGCTTTCCGGCATTTCGACTGTTCTACCACAATAAATACCGCCCGTTATGCGCATAACCTCACCACGGGATCCGTTTTCGTCATGCCTTCGCAGTTTTTTTTCATGCTATTGATTTCTTTCCCTTATTTCCCGTCGGAGATCCATCTGGAGATCTCTTTCTTTTATATCAGCCTTCTTGTCATACGCCTTTTTGCCCTTGCAAAGACCTAATTCGATTTTTACAAGTCCATGTTTAAGATAAATGGATAGTGGAATCAACGTATAGCCTTTTTCCCTTACGCGCCTGTCGATTCGCTTTATTTCTTGCGCATGAAGCAGGAGTTTTTTTGGCCTGTCTGGATCGTGGCTGAACACGGATGCAAAGACATACTCGGCGATATGGAGGTTCTTTACCCAGATTTCGTTTCCGCGGACCTCCGCATAGGCATCCTTAAACGAAACCCGCCCATCTTTGATGGATTTGACTTCCGTTCCTAGAAGAGCAATGCCGCACTCAAAAGTGTCTTCCACGGAATAATCAAAATGAGCTCGGCGATTTACAGCAATCACCTTCACGTTATCTGGTATACTCATTGTGCCTCAGAGTGTCATTGCTTCGTTATTGCAGGACGAAAACCCAGGAATTCCGATGAGTGCCGGTCGACAATCCCACCGCGAGAGTATATTGTTATGCTGTCTTTTGAATTCGCCCAGCAGCCACCTCTCACTGCCTTTTCTTTACCCCGAAATGCATTGGCTGCAAACGCAGGATAAGGGCGATAGGCATCGTTCGTCCATTCCCATACGTTGCCCAGCATATCGAAAAGCCCAGTCGACGAGGCTCCGAGGGAGCCGACTGCTTCAGGGCCTGTCCTGGTCGGGCCCGCCCAAACTCCTTCCTGCTTGCCTGTTGCAGTCAAGTTCTGTGTATCATTTATACCTGCCCTGGCAGCAATCTCCCACATGGATTCGTCAGGCAACACCACCGAGTATCCGGCAGGAGCCCTTTTTGCGAGCCAATCGCAGTATGCCTGTGCTGCGTACCAGGAAATCTGCACTACGGGCAGATTGTTCGCCTCACCCTTAAAGTTTACAAGATAATCTTCATCGGCGAGACCCTGCGCTATGAGGGCATCGCGATTCTCAGGTTTCCATTGTGGATTCTCTTGGAGGAAGCGGAGCCACTGTGCATTTGTTACCTCTGTCGTGGCAAGACCGAAGCTGGGCAGCTGCACACTGTATGGAGCAAACGACCCCGAAGGCGCCTGGCCAGCCAAGACAAAAGCACCAGCATCAAAAAAGACAAAGGTATGTCCCATAAACGCTTGTTTACCAAGTACTCGTGGGGCAGAACTGAGGTCGGGAATAGCTTTTTTCGCCACACCTGCAATGGCATCATAATGTGAATAGGTTTTCTGTGAAAGCATATCTTTAAGCCACACAGCCCCTGCTTTTGAGCCGGAGAGTATGCTTGTTAGGTTTCTAGCGCTTGCCACCAAAGATAAAGGTCCAAGTCGGCCATTTGCCATAACAGTGACGGAAGCATTAAGCCCGTCCCGAGCCGCAACGGGAGAAGCAGTCATGGAAAGGACATCTTTTGCGAATGCCACTTGAAGTGGTGTGGTTTGTGCTGCATTGCTCGTGTTGAAGAGGTTGAGGAGCCCCGACCCCAAGAGCGCATTCTTACCCATTCTTTCTAATACCTGCGCGCTTGCAAGATCACTCGTCGCTTTGGTCAGCACGGTTGGAAGTTGATACAAGGCACTAGGCGTTCCAGACAAAGACCATGCAGAATAGTCGGAGAAAGCCGAAGCCAGGAAATCTCCAGGTTTATCGGCATCCAGCTCATACACCACAGGATATTTCGATGCCGAGAAAAGTGTGCCAAAGATTTTGCCGGTCACCTTGGCATCGATTTCTTTAGAACTGAAACCTGCATGTTCAATCTTTATTTTGTAGTTGCCCGACTTTAGAAAAATGCTCTGGTTGGTACTCCCTTTGAATACACCATCAACGTAAACTGCGCAGTTTTCCGGTGAGCCCCGAAAATCGAGTACACTTCCCGGGTTCAAAAGGCCCGGAAGAAAAAAAACCGCAAAGATAACCAGACACACCAAAAAACCATATAGTATAGACAGATAGGTACGAGGGTTTACTCCTGCTATGGGCTTAAGCTTCACGACTGCCTTGTCGATATCTTCTTCAGTAATCTTCTTTTCTTCACTCATTGGTTAAGAAGGTTATAGTCTTGTCCAATATCTTGTCAACGCGTTTACAACATGATAGTGTGGTTCCGCAATGAGTGAGGGAAACGATTTTCAAGGTAAGCTTCAAAGCTTTACAGAGAATCTGCTGACAAAGCGCCTAAAACGTAGGCTCAAGAATAAGCGGAAACAGCAAAACCGGAATGTGGTTGTTGACTGGGTCCTGGCTATTATCTGGGCCGCGTGCGTGGTTCTAATCATTAACCAATACTTTTTTCAGAATTATCAGATACCTTCTGAGTCCATGATGGATACTCTGAAAGTCGGCGACATGATTTTTGTGGACAAGTTGTCCTACGGCCCAGAACTCTTGCCTGGAGTAGCCAAGTTGCCTGGGATTACGACTCCCAAACGTGGGCAGGTTATTGTTTTTGAAAACCCAAGCTATATTTCCAAAGGCCCAGTGTTCACTGTTTTGCAGCAATTCATTTATATGTTGACACTTACTACTGTGGATATTGATAGAGATCAGAATGGGGAGCAACGGGTTCATTACCTAATAAAGCGTGCCATAGGTTCGAGTGGAGACACGCTCCGTGTTCAAAAAGGCGAAGTCTTTATTAGACCTGATGGTTTACAAGACTTCTTGCAGGAAAAGACCCTTATGCAAAATCTTGGTCTCCCCTTTAGGGCCAAGAGACTTGTTACACCATCCGAGTACACAGGTATTGAAGCTGTGGGAATCGCTTCCGCCTATCAGGAAGTGGGTTTGCCCGTCCCTACGGAATTGGGCTCGCCGGACGTAAACACTGCGTATAAGGATGCCTTCGGCTATGACATGAAACGCGTAAGCGTATTGAGCGATATGAATCCCTCGGATTCTCGCCTTTCTTCAACTGCTCGACGTTACAATCAGGGCTGGTATATCCCTTCAGATCGAGTTTTCCCGATGGGTGACAATAGAGACAACTCAAGGGATGGGCGCTATTTTGGTCCAGTCGATCAATCCAGAGTGTTAGGTCGGGCGCTTTTTAAGTATTGGCCGCCTTCGCGAGTGGGTGTTATTCCCTGATACTTCTCTGACACTCGTCGTCTCGCGTTCAACGCCTTAATTCACTTTAAGAAAAATCACTATTCTGCAAGAGGTTATGCATGGGTACTTTTTCAAGGCATAGGTCTTACACTGAAAAGGTTCTCCTAGCCCGGAAAAGGCGAAAAACGCTTGTAAGAATCGTCCTTTTTTTGATCATCTTAGCCCTTGTCCGGTCTTTTCTCTTGCAGTCATACCTGCTGGAGGATGACGCTATGGCGCCATCTTTTGTCAAGAACGATAAGGTCTTTGTGACGCCGCTTCCTTACGGCCCAATGTTTTGTGGTCTCAAGCTGCCTGCGATTGCACAACCGAAGAGGGGAGATGTTGTACTTATTAGACAGGATCCGAGCCCCTTCCAAGGGGGTGTATCACAGATTTTTCGAGCTTTTTCGTCGCATTACAGCCTCGCTCGAGTAATCGGCCAGCCGGGGGACAGTGTTGTTCGGCAGAATTCGGATACCTCATATTTTAGCATAAGACCGTTGAATCAGGATGCCTATCAGGAGGAATTGACTGCTTCCGGAAAGCTGTATGCCATCACAGAATGTCGTGCTTCGGCGGATCGCCAGGCCTTGGAATCGATTTTTCCTACCGGGCAAACAGTGCGGCTTGCTCCAAACGAGTTCTTTGTGGCTTTTGACAACCGGAATACCCTTTCTGGATCGATGGTTTGGGGGCCTGTACAAAAAGATGAAATCGCGGGCAAAGTGTTTTTTATATACTGGCCGCTATCTAGAGTAGGGTTGCGATGATTGATATTCCCTTTACGACTGTCGCAGCTGTGGCCGAAAAACCTAAGTCTTTGTACATTCATATTCCTTTTTGCGTTTCTAAGTGTGCCTACTGTGACTTCTACTCATTGCCAAAGTCGAAGTTTTCTGAAGGATGGCAACTTGACTATGTGAATCAGGTTCTGAAGCGAATTGATCGTTTTTGCGATCTTTTTCGGCTTGAGAGTCTTGAAACACTCTATCTTGGCGGTGGTACCCCAACATGCCTGGAAGACCGTGTATTTGAGCGGCTTATTGGGCAGCTGGACGTGCGGTTTGGTGCAGATTTGAAGGAATGGACCATCGAAGCTAACCCTGAGTCCTTAACACTGCCCAAGTTGGAAACAATAAGCCATTATCGGGTTACAAGGATTAGCCTAGGCATTCAGAGCATGGTCGATGAAGAACTAAGCCTTATGGGGAGGGCTGGAAGGTCGCAACACAATAGGCATGCACTATTGGAGCTGCAGCCTCTTATTCATCGCGGTCTCGCGGTTTCTGCAGATTTGATTCTAGCCTATCCTACCAAGACTCCTGCAGAATCGACGCAACAGAATCGGAGTCAAGAGCGTCTTTCTCGCCTAGAGGGAGCGATCCAGTACCTTGTTGATTCAAGTGTTAATCATATCTCGTTATATGATCTGACCTTGGAGGACAATACCCCTCTTAAAGATGCCGTGGAGGGTGGCGTACTCGTCCCAGGTGACGAAGACCAGCTTTATGGTGTTAGAAAAATGAGCGAACGGTTTCTTGGGGGCCTTGGCTTTGAGCGGTATGAGGTCTCGAACTTTGCGCGCCAGGGCGCAAAAAGCCTGCACAATAGCACCTACTGGGCTATGAAATCCTATCTTGGCGTGGGTTCAGGCGCCGTATCGACCCTCATCATTCCACCAGGTGCAGATGATTTTTACCATTCAAACATTTATTCTGTTCGGATTGAGGAAGATAAAGATCTAGATCGATACGTACACGACACCGATGTACCCGTTAGCTCATATCTAGGCAAAAATGATTCGCTCTTCGAAATGGTCATGATGGGGCTTAGAACCATTCGGGGGGTAGATGAGGACCGCTTCGAGAAACGCTTTGGGGTTTCGTTTTATGAAGTTTTTCATCGAAGTGTCGAAAAATGGTCGAGTCATTTTGTTGAGTGTGAGGAATCGATTCACCTGGACGACCAGGGACTAGACATCCTCAACTCGATTCTAGTGGATATGCTCATTGACTTAGATGCGTTGGTGGATTAATTCAGTAAGAATTTACAGTAAGAATTTACTTGAAAACCTGATAGTCTGAGAACTTTGCAAAAGGAGCAATGGATGAGTGATTTTTCGTATTGTGTGGTTTCGTCGATATTGCACGACAGAGCGGCTGTCGATGCCATTTTTGAGCGCTACCGAGCTGTGTTGCAGGAGGCTCAGGGCCGGCGTATCGAAATGACAGAACAATCCGACAGTACCAAAGCAGCGCCAACGGCGGGCCTCGCGGCGGGCACCGGAAAAAGTTCTTCCTACGACGAAGCACAAGAAACCCCAACTTTTTTCTTTGTCTTGACAGGCGGTACTGAAGGAATCGTTAAAAAAATTCTCGTTAGTGAGCATATACTTGATCAAGGCAAACCTGTCCTGTTGATTGCTCATCCTGGTCACAATTCTCTGCCTGCAGCGCTTGAAATACTCGCGTGGGTGAGGCAACAAGGTGGAAAGGGTGAGGTTGTTTTTTTGCAGTCTCCTTCGGATATCCAGGCACAAGAACGGATCAAGATGCTGGCACAGGCGTATTCCGCGAGAAACGCTCTGGCTAGGACGCGGATTGGGGCAGTGGGTAACCCTTCTGATTGGCTCATTGCTTCAAGTCAGGCTGCTGAGAAGGTCCAAACGAGCTGGGGACCAGAAATCGTTTTTGTTCCGATCGCTACTTTGGAACAGAAAATGGGCAAACAGAGAAAAGCACAAACTGGTGAGGTTTCACGTGACGTCCAGGACGTCCAAGACAAGGGGCGAGTACAGACCTTCATGAGCGGTGCTACGTCCATAAGGGAAGCCAGTACATCCGACATGGATAACTCCAACTCCATATACGAGGGATTGCGTGAAATTGCAAAGGAGTCTGGCCTTGATGCTTTGACTATTCGGTGCTTTGACCTTGTCACTGCGAACGGAGCTACGGGGTGCTATGCACTTTCACAACTGGCCGATGAGGGCATAGACGCAGGCTGCGAAGGTGATATCCCATCCATACTTGCGCTCCATGCGATGCGACTTCTTACGGGCAAGCCTGCTTGGATGGCTAACCCCGCATCGGTAAAGTTGGGCTTAGAGTCTAAACGCGGCGTGGCGGACGAAGTGGCGGACGAAGTGTCGGACAAGACCGATGGAAGCCTTGTCTTAGCTCATTGCACCGTTCCTCGAAGCCTGATTCAAAGCTATTCTTTACGGAGCCATTTCGAATCGGGACTTGGACTCGCAATTGCAGGTACATTTGAAAAAACGCCTGTCACGCTGCTGCGTATTGGAGGCGACGACTTGCGACAGGCGTGGGTAGCCGAGGGAGTTTTGGTTGCAAGCCCTCACGAAGAAGACCTTTGCAGGACTCAAGCAGTTGTCCAGATGGAAAATGCCGATCTCAAAGCACTCTTGGAGCGGCCTTTGGGCAATCATATTGTAATGGCTCCTGGCTCATGGAAGAACTATGTTGTGAGCCTCATGAATTTCCTTGGAATAAAACAATCGGTCTAGAGGCCTGGCTTTACCCTTGGGCTTGCCCTGTTTCCAGGGCTGTTCCCGGGTTACGAGAAGTTAAGAGAAAAGGTGGTCTTACTCTATTTCTTCTTCGGAATTGTGGGCACGAAGGTTTTGGGGTCCGGCATAGAAAAGCCTGCAGGCAATTCCTCTATGCTGGACACTATCCATGTTTGATTTCTGCCTAGAAAGCCTAGTCCTTTGAGTTGGCCGCGGACGATGAGATTGTTTCCATCTCGCCAAACGCGGCAGTCGTACTCTTTGGCGTCGCGGGGGTCGATTATACCTCCGCGATATTCTTTCCCTTTGGGCTCTAGATTATAGACAAAGTCGAGACCGCAGAAAGGTGGGTCGCCCAGAAGCTTGTCCGCCTTATCTTGCTTTGTGAGGATGGTATCTCCTATTGTGCCGTCGGTTTTGTACGAAGCGATTAAACGACCGAAGAACTTGCCTTGATACTGATATATGTAAACGAGGGAATCGGGCTTGCCAGACTTTTCGTCAACTTGCTTCCAAAAGCCCACTATGGACTCCTGCGCCGCTAGCGCGCTCACCGAACACACAGCATATATTGCCATAACAACGAGAAAAGAAACGCGTTGCCTCGTTCGTCTGCTCTTCATTTTGTCTCTCCTTATTTCAGATCTCCTGATGTCACACAGAAAACTGTCAGACAAAAAACACATAGGATTGCCCAAGGGCCTCCGCATAACCTTTCATAAAACCAAGGTTGTGTTTTCTTTCCGTCCCGATAGTGGTAGGCGGCCCGTGTCCGGGAAGGATAAGGGTGTCGTCAGGAAACTTTAGCAATTTATCCTTGATACGCTCTATCAGAGCCTCCGTATTGAATGTAGAAGTCGTCTTTCCTATTATGCCCGCGTGAAGTACATCCCCTGTAAATAGCAAGTTCCCGATTTTATATACAATTGAGTCTTGGGAGTGCCCAGGAACGGCTATGGCTAATACTGACCAGTCCGCAACGGAGAACACCTCCTGATCCTTGACCTTTCTACAAGGAATGTCCAATAGACGAGTATTTGAAGCATAAACTTGAGGAGAATAAATCCTAAAAAGCGTCCTTAAACCCCTTACATGATGCAGATGATTGTGGGTTATCAATACCGTGGACAAATGATAGTGGTTGTGTTCTATCTGCTCGATCATTGTGCTCGTCACCTCTGCCGGATCCACCAGGATTGCTTCTCCTGACTCTCCGTCTCCGAGGATATATGAGTTGGCATAACCTGACACAGAATAATCTTGATAGAGTTTCATAGATAAAGGTGCTCCAAATCTCTG
Source organism: Rectinema sp. (assembly GCA_039680115.1). GTDB lineage: Bacteria > Spirochaetota > Spirochaetia > Treponematales > Rectinemataceae > JAFIHQ01. Next base: position 4,601 of record JBDKTP010000131.1, on the reverse strand, counting down.
ACCGATTCAGCTATATTCGAACCCTGGAACGACAATGCTTCTGTTTTTTCGGGCAGAAAATATGCCCGCTTAAAGTCACAGTCGTCAAACTGGCAATGGTCCAGATTGGATTGGACAAAGCGCGAGTCATAGAGGTTTGAACTGGAAAAAGTGCTTTCTCGAATCCGGGCACCGGTAAAGTTGACATGAATCAGTTCTGAGTTTTCGAAGCTGGTGTCGAAGATGTCGGCATCTCCAAAGGAGCAGAAGTCCATATCGGCACCTGAAAAGTCACACGAATTGATTCGTACTGAATCGAAAAAACAGAGACGAAAGGATGCGCCTGTAAACATTAGGTGTGAAAGTGTTGCAAGCCTAAAGCAGCATCCTACAAAGTGCACGCGGGAAAAGTCTCCCGCCGGCAACGTGATCTTCGTGAGATTAAGATTTATGGCGGTGCCAGTTTCTCGTATTGACGACACAAGATCTCTTAGAGCCGCAAGCGGTTCAGCAAGGTGTTCCAGACAAAGAGATTGGCCGGGAAAGGCGCTATTAGGACAGCCCTCAACCGAACAGGATTCCGTAGGATACATGCCTGTAGGCTAACGCATCCTTGGCCAAAGGGCAAGTGTTGTCTTGTAACGTTTTGCCTCGCAATATAAAATAGGTGCTATGTGTTATTACTGCGGTGCTGCAGTGGCGGCTGGCTCCTCAATAGGTTTTAACGAGACTTGTCCTGTCTGCGGCAAAGATATGCACGTCTGCGTTGCATGCAAGTTTTATAAACCTGGTGCACATTGGGATTGTACAGAGACGGTTGATTCATCAGTAGAAGACAAAGAAAAACGGAACTACTGTGACTATTTTGTTATGTCACCAAGATATTTCCAGAAAACAACAGGGAATAGGGCTGCTCAGGCCAAAGCCGAATCTGCCCGTTCATCCTTTGATGCATTGTTCAAAAACTAAACAAGCTATGATTATCGACCACATTTCAGAAGTTAGCGACACAACTTCTTCTACAGACCAGACACATTCGATAGTGTTCCTGGATTCCGGCATAGGAGGACTCCCATATCTTGCTTATGCTAAAGAGCGTATGCCAGAAATCAAGTTCCATTATTTAGCCGACAATGCCGGTTTTCCTTATGGCAACAAACCACCCAGTCAAGTCAAAGATATCTTGCATGATCGGGTTAGGCGTCTGAGAGCTCGGTTTTTGCCCGATGCTCTTGTTATTGCCTGCAACACAGCAAGTCAAATTGGACTGCATTCTCTGCGTGCCGCACAACCAGGCTTTACAATTGTTGGTACAGTGCCTGCGGTCAAACCAGCCGCACTCCAGACAAAAACAGGAGTAATTGGCGTTCTGGCCACAGAGCGCACGGTTGACGATCCTTATCTGGACGATCTTATCGCGCGCTATGCTTCCGATGTGGAGGTTGTAAAGTTGTCCGCGCAAGAATTAGTCGATTTTGTAGAGAACCGACTTTTTGTTGCCGACTCGGAAGAACGTGTAGAGGCAGTTATTCCTTATGTGCGGATATTCCTTGAGCGGGGTGTAGATGAAATTGTCCTGGCGTGCACCCACTTTTTGCATTTGGAAACTGAAATTGGCATTGCGATTCAACGGTTAAATGGGGAGAACATACACATCGTGGATTCGCGTGTGGGTGTAGTCAATCGTGTGCACGAGCTAATGCAGGGCTTGGGCTTTCTCGGTACGAAGGACTGTCCGAAGCCAAATGCCGAGACCGGTGAATTCTTGCTAACAGGGGATCCGCCTTTCGATCCTCGATATAGCCTTTGGGCCCAACGATTCGGACAGAATCCGCCTCAAAGGCTCTGAAAACCTATAGGTTATCATATTGAAAGGGTTAGTGCTTTCTGCCACCTTGAATACCTTCTACGTGCTCTGCGAGGACAACACTGTAAGGCTTTGCAATATCAAAGGAAAGCGAATTCAGTCGCTGTCGGGGACATACAATTGTCTGGCTGCAGGCGACAGCGTCGAAATTGTTCCAACGGATCAGGGCAAAGGGCTCGTAGAAACACTCTACCCAAGACGAAACGTTTTTGGCCGCTACAATGAAAAAGGCAAGGCAGAACAGGCTATTGCAGCAAACGTTGATCTTGTCTTTTGTGTTGCGTCTGCTTCTTTACCTCCATTTCGTCCACGTTTCATAGACAGAGTTGCGGTCCTTGCGGAATATTCGTCTCTGCCTTTTGTGATTATTCTGAACAAAATCGATCTCGGCATAGCGGATGAGGTAGCAGCAAGGCTCGACGAGTATGAAAAACTCGGCTACAGGGTCTTTCGAATTTCGGTTAAGGAGGGGAGTGGCCTGGAAGATGTAAGTAATTTCATACAAGGTAAACTCTCAGTTTTTGCCGGACAGTCCGGGGTCGGGAAGTCGAGTTTGGTAAATGCGCTTTTCCCTGGACTCAAAAGAAGAACTCAAGAAGTGTCTGTAAAGTACAATCGCGGCAAACACACCACGACGATGGCAGAACTTCTGATACGGGACGATGGTGCCAAGATAGTCGACACACCGGGTGTCAGACGGCTTGCCTTGCGAAGCATACCGCCCTCTGCGTTAAGTTCCTGTTTCCCGGAAATCTTGGCACAAGAAGCCTTCTGCAAGCTTGGTTCCAAATGTACTCACACAGGCGAAGACGGTTGCTCAGTTCCTGATGCTGTGGACATTGGTGAAATAAATCTAGATAGATATGAAAGTTACCTGAGAATCTTTGCAGAACTTGCGGAAGCCGAAACTTGGAAACGCAAGCAGCAGGGTGCACTTGGCAGGGAATCTGTAAGCCGCAAAGAATGGGTTCGTCGCTCTGGAGGTAAGGCGTTTCGTCAAAATAGTTTATCTCGCAATACATTAGAAAACCTGGACGGCTTTTCAGACTATGATGAATGAACACAGTATTAGGCTGCTGGATTTTGCTCGTATTCGAAGCTCGGTAGCGGAGTATTGCATCTCCAACGAGGGTCGACAGCTACTTTTGTCGAGCGTTCCAGTCAACAACGAAGAGTATCTTGAGCGTTTTAAAGATGAAGTTGCAGCACTAAGCAGCTATCTTTCAAAAAACGATCTTCCAGGTTGTACTTTTCCTGAGATCGAAAGCGCCATGGAACACCTTGGGGTCGAGGGGCTAACCTTGGAAGGGGATGAGCTTTGTGCGCTTGGGACATGGGCGAAGAGTTTCGATTTGGTGACTTCCTTTCTGTCCAAAGCACACGTGTTAGTCCAGCATAGCGTGCAAGTACAACAACTGCCGAAGGCATCTGCGCACAAGGTAGCAGAATTGGTGCAAGATGCGCCGGAAATGCAGTCGTCTGAGGCATGGGTTACTCAGACGCTAAGTTATCTCGTTGCTGCTTCGCCTAAACTTACTGATGTGCACAGAATAATACAGAGTGTCTTTCAGGATGACGGACAAATGAGGGAGTTGCCATCCATTAGACGAGCTCGAGAAGAAATTACGAGGGCCAACCGAGATATCCAGAGCGTGGTAGCGCGTTATCGAGACAACCCAGAGGTTCGTGTAGCACTGCAGAATGAAGAGGCTATTCAACGCGACGGGAGGACCGTACTTGCAGTCAAAGCGAACTTTAAAAGTCGCGTAAGCGGAATAATCCACGAGGTGTCTGCTTCAGGGCAAACCGTTTTTGTCGAACCCGCTGATCTGGTGGAAAAAAACAACGAACTTGTCCAAAAAGAGGCTCAGCTGAAGGCGGAGATTTTTCGCGTCCTGCGTGAGACCACAGAAAAGCTGAAGCCTTACAGACAATCACTTGAAGCAGCACGTGCTTCGCTTGCGCAAATGGACGTGCGTTTGGCTAGGGCTCTACAGTGCAAGAGAGAAAAGCTGAGTTTTGCAGCCAGTTGTCCTCAAGGCATTAGTATATGGAATGCACGACATCCGTTTTTGGGCAAAAAAGCTGTGCCTATCGATGTCCTTCTTCCCGAAGACATCCGGACGCTCATCATAACTGGGCCAAACACTGGCGGAAAGACTGTTACGCTCAAAACCGTAGGACTGCTAGCAATGATGAATCAATTTGGACTTGCTATCCCTGCGGCGGAGGGCACAAAACTTGCCGTTTTCGATGACATTTTGGCGGATATCGGCGATGAGCAATCAATCGACGAGTCACTTTCCACTTTCTCTGGCCACATGAAGGTCATTGCAGAAATTGCGCATCGAGCCACTTCAAAGAGCCTTGTATTGTTGGACGAACTGGGAGCGGGAACCGATCCGGAAGAAGGATGTGCTCTTGCGATGGGCCTCTTGGACTACTTTATCGACAAAGGTTCGCTCACACTTGTTACGACACACCATGGCGTTCTAAAGAAGTATGGCTATACAAAGAAAGGTTGCCTCAATGCTTCAATGGAATTTGACCCAAACCAGCTTGCGCCCACCTATCGGGTTGTGATGGGTGTACCAGGGGAGAGCCGGGCTTTGGAGATAGCTGCGCAGACAGGGCTTCAGCCAGAAATCGTGGCGTTTTCCAGGCAGTACCTCAGTCCTGAAAGTGCGAACATTGGGGAACTTATCCGAGGTTTGAGCGAAAAACAGCGCGAGCTTGAGCAACTTGAAGCAGAAGA
>JBDKTP010000130.1:0-2620 GCA_039680115.1 Rectinema sp. | reverse complement strand
TCATGATCCTGATTATTCAACCCGCCCTGGACAATATGAAAAAAGAATGGCGAGAGGCATCCCAGAACCTGGGCGCCTCCACGTTCCAATATTGGCTACGCATCGGGATTCCTGTACTCCTGCCTTCGCTGCTTGCTTCGTTTATTCTGCTTTTCGGCAATGCCTTTGGAGCCTACGCCACCGCGTTCTCCCTCACCGGAGGGCTTATCAACCTGGTACCCATTCTGATCGGCGCGCAAATTCGGGGTGACGTACTCCATGACCCAAACCTGGGCTACGCGCTCGCTTTGGGCATGGTTGCAATTATGGCGCTCGCGATCTTTGCCTATTCGTGGCTCCAAAGATTCGCGTCCAAATGGGTAAAGTGAGGCAGTGACATGAAAAATCGAAAAATCGCAGGCAAAGCCCTTTCGTGGTTCTGGCTTGTCATTGGACTTTTGTACTTTTTCGTGCCGCTTATCTCCACCTTCATTTTCTCCCTGCGCGGCAAGAAGGGAGTTTTGAGTTTTGTAGCCTACGAGCACGTTTTTGCGGACCCTAAGTTCATTCAGTCCTTCCTGTTTTCGCTGCAGATGTCTGTGTATACGATTCTGGTCGGGCTCGTGCTCATCGTGCCCACCACCATTCTTATCAATCTCAAACTGCCAAAAATTAAGCCCGTAATTGAGCTTTTTTCTCTCCTACCCATGGTAATTCCGCCGGTAATCCTTGCTTTTGGACTCATCCGCTTCTATGCCAATCCACCGCTCATGCTCGTGGCGAGCCCTGCCCTGCTTGTGGCTGGTTATGTCGTCATCTCATTCCCTTATATCTATCGTTCCATCGATACCGGTCTGACGTCGATGGATCTCAAAGTGCTCACAGAAGCCGCGCAGAGCCTGGGCGCCGGTTGGCTGAGTATATTGTTCCGAGTGATCTTGCCGAACCTTATGACGGCGCTACTTTCCGCCACGTTCCTGACCTTTGCAACCGTAATTGGTGAGCTCACCATGGCCGTACTCTTGGCATGGCCTGCGTTTGGGCCGTATATGGCGCACGTTGGTCGCGATTTGGCGTACGAACCAGCCGCGCTCGCTATCTTGAGCTTCCTGATGACGTGGGGTTCGATCGGTCTTATTCAGCTTTTCACGCGCGGTATTTCGGGCTCTGGCCCAGGGTCCAAGTCCGAACTCGGCGGCATACACTGAGCGCCATCATAGTTTGACGTGGGCATTGTCTTAATCATCGAATTGGAGAGGAGTTTGCGATGGGTTTTATCGATCTTAAAGATATAACGAAACGATTTGGCAACAACACCGTAGTACAGGGCCTTAATCTTTCTGTGGAGAAGGGCAGCTTTATGTCGTTCCTGGGCGGATCTGGTTGCGGCAAGACCACGACCTTACGCATGATTGCCGGTTTCGAAATTCCAACGCAGGGAACCATTTTGATAGATGGCAAGGATGTCTCCAACGTGCCGCCTGCACGCCGCAACCTTGGCATGGTCTTTCAGAATTATGCACTCTTCCCCAACATGACCGTGTGGAAAAACATCGCTTTTGGCCTGAAAATGGCGCACCTTTCCAAAGCCGACACCAAGAAACGCGTGGATGAAATGCTCAAGCTCATTCACATGGAGGACTTTGCCGAGCGCTACCCCCACCAGCTTTCTGGCGGGCAGCAACAGCGTGTGGCCCTTGCCCGCGCGCTTGCCGTGCACCCCAAGGCGCTTTTGCTGGACGAGCCACTTTCTGCCCTCGATGCCAAGATCCGTGTACAGTTGCGCGACGATATTCGCGCCATACAGCAGGAATTGGGCATCACCACCATCTACGTTACGCACGACCAGGAAGAGGCCATGTCCATCTCCGACAAAATCGCCGTCATGCGCAATGGAAAGATCGAACAGGTGGGCACACCTTTTGAGATTTATAATAACCCCGCGACGAGCTATGTGGCTTCATTCATCGGCACGCTCAACCTCTTGGAAGGCACTGTTGTGGACGCTTTGCACGGCATTGTGAACGTCAGTGGCACGATGATCCGCACGGCGAGCGCGCTCAAGGCAGAAAATGGCGCGAAGGTCAAGCTTACGGTCAGACCAGAGGCACTTTCCGTGGTCCAGTCTGCAGTCGCAAAGTCTGCAGCCGAAGTGCCGGCCGCATCGGCGCAGGCCGCTCAGGGTGCTTCGTCTATCGCGCCTAACGAAGCGGCTTTGAGCGCCGCGAATGGCGTCAACGTCCTCCAGGGCAGCGTGGACACGGTCAAATTCCTTGGTGCGACGATTCGCTTTGTCCTCAAGTTTGGTGAAACCTTTATGTACATGGACCGCTTTAACGATCCCCAGTTAATCTTGCCCAAGAAAGGTGATATGTTGACGGTTGCCTTCCCTGTGGATGCGTGCAAGCTTTTGCCCTGATTCTGACCGACGTGTGGAGCCTCGGCTCCATCTGCAATTGACCATTCGGAACCGAGCAGGAAGAGGAAGTGTTGGGCCCTGCTGGACTTGAACCAGCGACCTACGGATTATGAGTCCGCAGCTCTGACCAACTGAGCTAAGGGCCCGCAGCGAAGCAAATCTAGCAGGTTGAAGGGAAAAAGTCAACGCAAGCTGGCCAGAGCAGGACACGGGTCTGTCTGC
>JBDKTP010000129.1:0-4329 GCA_039680115.1 Rectinema sp. | reverse complement strand
TCTTTGCAGTACATCATTCGTGGTCTTGTCCTGCTCCTTGCTGTAATTTTTGACGTTACAACAAGAAAGCGGGCTGCATAAGGTTTTTGTGTATGCGGGCGAGTTTTGATTTTTCCGACGCAACGGTACTGATCACCGGTGCATCGGGGACACTTGGAAGAGGCATAGCGAGGGCGTTCGCTCAGGCGGGCGCCCGCCTTATCTTGCATGGTCACAATTCGGCGGCCGCTCTTGAGAACCTGCGTGTTTCTTTACCGCAGCCAGAAAAACATTGTTGCATAATGGCGGACGTTGCCAGTAATGCCGAAATCCAAAGAGCAATGAAAGCTGTTGAGGCTTTCTGTGGGGATGAAGGGCTTAGGGTACTTGTAAACAATGCCGGAATTTACCCCACGGAGCTGCTGGAGACGATTGACGAAGTTGCCTGGAACAATGTCATAGAGATTAATCTGTCGGCAGTGCATCGCTTTACGCGCCACGCTCTGCCGCTCTTCTCTGTCGGCTCTTCAATAATCAACATTGCCACTATTGAGGCGCTCGCCCCGGTACATGGCCACGCGCATTACGCTGCGGCCAAGGCCGGGGTGATTCGATACACGGAAGCCTGTGCCCTGGAACTTGGACCTAAGGGAGTGAGGGCAAATTGTGTTTCTCCGGGCCTGATCGATCATCCTGGTCTTGCTGAAGCGTGGCCGGAAGGCTATGGACGTTATTGCCGTGCGGCGCCATTGGGCAGGCCGGGACGGCCGGATGAGGTTGCAAGTGTGTGTCTGTTCCTTGCCTCGGATGCAGCCTCCTGGCTCACCGGTGCCAATATCGTCGTGGACGGAGGCCTGCACAGCGTCCTGGCATATGATCCTTTTGTAGGCGCATAGACTGGCTCGGCTAGACTGGCTCGGCTGCCTGAACTATTGACGACTACTGACGGCTATTGACGCGTGAGCGCCTCGACTATGGGCCTGCATTCAGGATAGAGAGCGAGCAATTCTTTTCTATATATAATTTTGAAATGATCGTCGGAATAGCCCGGCGCCATGGAAGTGCCAAGGAGCGCCCACTTGCCATTACCAATAAGCCGGGAACCTTGAACCGTGTTTCCAGGTACCACTGCCTGTGGTACCTGGCCCGCCGCAAAATCCTTGCCTAACTCGATCCGGCGCATTTGGTGCAAACTGGCGTCGGACCTCGGGGCTAGGGCATCAAAGAGATAAAGCTCTACCGGATCGCCTGCGTAAAAATGATAGACTTCGTCTGTGTCCAAAACGTGTAAAGCAGAGAAACCTTGTGGTTCGTCAGTCAGCAGGTAATAAATAACAGAGCCGCAGCTGCGCGGCGAGGGTTCACCGCAGCTACGCGATGAGGAACCATGGCTACGCGACGAGGCGCCATGCCCCTGTTCTTGCCACAGCTGCGGCGATACCCATGTTACCCTAAAATAACCACCCTCGACTGGCAGCGGTTCCAACCCGAACCGCCGCACAATCTCTTGCGCATCCATATCCAAGGGGCCAAACTCATGGTGGTTAGGGGCATTCGTCATTTTTTGATGCCCAAATCTGCCAATGTCTCCGGAACCCTAATCTTGCCTTGTGAAATGTCGGTTTTGGCTTTTGCAACGGCATTCTTGACCTCTACAGGCACGATGTTGTCGTGGCTGTGGAAAGGCGCTATATCGATCGCTCCTTCGGCAAGGCCGAACACGCGGTTGACGCCACCCTTCAGTTTGCCGTCCACCAGGTCTTTTATGGTGACATAGGCCGACATCGTCGTGCCTTTAAGCGCAGAAGTGAGAACATAATCCGGAGCTGCACTGTATTGGTCTACATCGGCGCCGATAGCGAAAATTTTGCGCTCCCGTGCCGCATCGATAACGCCCATGCCCGCCAAACCAGCCAGCTGAATAACGATATCAGCCCCTTGGTCCGCAAGGGTGAGAGTCGCCTCCTTGCCTTTAGCACGATCCGAGAAGTTCCCCAGGACAATGTAGCGCACATCGACCGTCGGATTGACCGATTTTGCGCCCGCAATGTAACCGGCGAGGTAGCGCTCAACAGGAGGAATATCCATGCCAAGCACTGCACCAATAACGTTCTTGTCGTTCAGGAGCGGAGACTTAGACGCGTATTTCTTTGTCATATAACCAGCTACAATACCTGCAAGATAGCCAGCTTCTTGCTCCTTATAGGAAATCCCAATAAGGTTCGACGGAATGGGGCCGTCGTAGGTGTGGTCGATTCCAGCATAGAAAGTTTTGGGATTGGCGCGCGCGGCTTCCTGAATCTGCTCAACCATAAGGAAGCCAACGCCGAACACAAGCTTGGCGCCGTCTTCTGCAAGGCCGCTCAGGTTGGGCACATAGTCCGTCATCGCATGCGACTCCAGAACCTTGACCTTCGCCAGCCCATCTGCTTCGGCCTTCTTGAGCCCTGCCCAAACGCCATCGTTGAACGACCCGTCGCCCAGCCCGTTCGAATCGGTGACCATGGCCACAAAGGGCTTGCTTTGCGCCATTGCCATCGGAGCCACAAAGGCGAGCAGACATACTACTGCAATTAAACCTCGTTTCATTGAAAACCTCCTTGCCAAAAATCCGACATTAAGAAACTCTTCATAAAACTACAAACTACAAAATTGTAAGATCACAGAATAGCCATGGCAAAATCCGCCATTCAGGCGGCCCTACGTTTCGCTTTCTCCCTCAATCTTGAAATCCTCGCCAAGAGCAGCTGGCGGCCTTGACCTGCGTACCAAGCCGGCTACAGCAATAATGGTCGCGACATAGGGGAATGCGAGGAAGACTTCCGAAGGCAGACTCAAAAGCCCCAAACTTTGGGCCCTGAGCTGCAACGCATCGACAAAACCAAAGAAAAGCGACGCTATGAAAACCCCTCCAGGCCTCCACGCGCCGGCGATATTAGCAGCCAAAGCAATAAAACCTCTTCCATCCGTCATGCCCTCAGTAAACGAGTTCGAATTCTCAATGGAAAGAAAGGCGCCTGCCAAGCCACAGAAAAGGCCACTCAAAAGCACCGCACTATAGCGGATTTTGTACACAGACCGACCAAGCGTTTCCAGCGCCATAGGGTGCTCGCCGGCTGCATTGATAGACAGGCCAAAACGCGTCCTTGAAAGTATCAATGAAAGAACAATTACTGATATTATAGATAAATAAACCAAAGGTGTCTGGTTAAAAAGCGCCGGCCCAACGTACGGAATCTTGGAGAGGATTGGAATTGCGAACTTGTATTCCTGCAATGTCTTTGGCAAGGATTCCGAGGTTCCTTGTCTGCCGAAACAGATCATCATGAGGTAGCGCGTTATCCCGAACGCGAGAATGTTCATTATTGCCCCGGCAACGACGTGGTTAAAGTGCAGGCTCACCACCGCCCAGGCGAACAAAAGAGAGAAGAGCATACTGCCGGCAACCCCGCCCAGGACCCCAATCCAAGGATTGCCAGCAAGCCAGCCAACCCATGCAGCAAAGAAAGCACCCACCAGCATGACGCCTTCCATGGCGATATTGGTGACTCCACTCCGTTCGCAGATGACGGCCGCCAGCGCCGCAAACGTTACGGGCGTAGCAAGGCGCACCATGGCCTCAAAAAGCTGTGGCGCAAAGAGCTGTAGTAATGCCTCGTTCATGCTGCCACCTCCTTTTGCTTTCGCCTCCCCAAACGCCGCCAAAACCCGTGCTTCTTCAACTGTTCGTATAAGCTTTCTGATAGCAGCAGGAAGAGAATAACGCCCTTGATAATCTCGATAATCGCGTTCGGCGTATGGGTGACGCGTGCCATATACTGTCCACCGGCATCGAGCGCGCCCCACAGAAGGGCAGTAAAGATGATCGCCACAGGGTTATTGCGCGCAAGGAGGGCGATCGAAATGCCATTCCACCCATACCCGGCGTTGAGATCTTGGAACATACGATGGTCGAGCCCCAAAACCTGAGTGGCTCCTGCCATTGCGGCGAGCGCCCCGGAAATCAGCAGCGTGATGGTCGTCATCCATCCTACCGAAATGCCATACGTCTTTGCGGCCTTTGGATTGTATCCGAGCGCACGAATCTTGTACCCCAAGTTTGTCGACCGCACGAGGTATCGAGTGGCGAATGCCGTGAGAATGGCGAGGATGATGCCGATATGGAGCCGGTAATTGGCTTCTGGCAGAATGGTTTGGAAGAGAGGCAGCCAGAAGCGGTCCTTGATGGCGTCGGTCGCAAGAGGATGCGAACTACTGACCGGATCCCCTCCGAAGGCTCGAATAAAAAGCGGCGACAAAGTACGCACGGTGTACGCGAGCATCATGGTGGTCACCACTTCGTGCGCGCCT
>JBDKTP010000128.1:0-3672 GCA_039680115.1 Rectinema sp. | reverse complement strand
AAAGACTCATAAATTTTCATAAAATTTCATTCATCTTCACTTGACAATCTAGACCGTTTTGAGGTACATTCTAGTCACTTAATGAGTAGGTAACATGCCGACAGCGAAACGGCATATTTCCTTTTTTGACAGCGTTGCTGTCTTGGGCCTTCCGTGGTATGCCTCCTTCCACGGAAGGCTCTTTTCTTTTATACTCAATTTCATGAACAACCAGACCATGAATATTCAACAATTCGATACCTGGTGCAGATCTTTCCTGACCATCGATGCCCTTGCAAATACCGACGATTCCCTCAACGGGATTCAGGTTGGCCGCTCAAACAAACCTATCACAAAAGTCGCTTTTGCGGTGGATGCCTGCCAGGAATCTATTCGCCGGGCAAAAGAACTCGGCGCAAACCTGCTTTTTGTGCACCATGGACTCTTTTGGGGCAAACCCTTGCGTATCGAAGGGGTTCTCCTCGAACGTATCCGCCTGCTCGTGGATAACGACATTGCCCTTTATGGTTGCCACCTGCCCTTGGATATGAACCCTGTCGTCGGCAACAATGCCGTCTTGGCCGACTTGCTTTCATTACGGGAACGCAAGCCTTATGGCGTGTATCACGGCGTCGCCATCGGCGTGGCTGGTGTGCTGGAAACACCGCTTACCATTGCACAAGTAGTGAGCAAGATCTTGCCCGACAATTCCAAACCCCTTTCGGTCATCGCCGCAGGCAAAGAAAAAGTTAGCCGGGTCGCCATCGTATCAGGTGGAGCTGCGTCCGAAGTTACAGAGGCTTTTGGCACCGACATCGACCTCTACCTCACAGGCGAACCGTCCCATTCGATGTATCACTACGTTGTGGAGAACAAACTCAATTTTGTGGCTGCTGGTCACTATGCGACTGAGGTGTGGGGCGTCAGGGCGGTTGCCAGAAAACTCACAGCGGAAACTGGCATTGAGACAGTGTTTATCGATCTTCCGACTGGCCTGTAACGCTGGCTGATGCTGCCTGCCTCCCAAACCTGAATTCACAAAATGGAGTGAACATGAGCGAAGAGAAAAAACAATCAGAAAAAGTGCAGAGCGACACAAGGAAGGAACGTTATGTACCTTTTATCTTGAGCGGCGTCCTGGTTTTGCTAGATCAGGTCACGAAAGCCATCATTGCAAACACAATTCCGCTTGACAGTATCGGAGTTCGCCTTTTCAATGATTTCTTGTGGATCGTCAACACCCGCAACCTCGGTATAGCATTTTCGATTGGTGATGCGCTGTCCAACGTGCTCCGTGTGGCGCTTTTTATCGTCTTGCCTTTGGCGTTTATCATATTTGCTGTTGTATATTGTGTACACAGCAAGACACTGACCGGCTTCCAGCGCTGGGCGATTGCGGCAATCGTGGGAGGGGGGCTCGGGAACTTGTTGGATCGGATTTTTCGGCCAGACGGAGTTGTGGACTTCGTATCAGTTGCGATGTACGGCTTCCTGGGTTTTGAGCGTTTTCCAACCTTCAATGTGGCGGATGCTTCAGTAACGGTGGGAGCGATATTGCTCATTTTGAGCGGCTTTTTCTGGAACGTCGAGGCTGACAAAAAGCGCACATGAAGATTGGTCCAAAGAGAGGATACGAGCATGTCTAAGAAGACAAACGTTTTTCTTTTTACAATAGTGGCCACTATTCTCAATGTGGTGGTGACGGCATTGTTATTTATTGCCCTCATGTGGCTTTACTCGGTCACCTTGGCACCGCGGCTTCCACAAACCGCCATCGTGTGGGCAGCCATGGCCGGATTCATTGCGAGTATCGTTGTTACTATCTTTATTTATCGCAAGGTCCTGGACTGGGCTCGCAGGAAATACAATCTCGATGAACAATTAGGACTCAACAAGAAACAAAAACAATAAAACTAAAAGCCGCAACAAGCGGCGATCCGAGCGTACCGCGTCCAGCGCGACATCAAAAAACAAGGAGCGCCATCAATGCCAGAATTGCAGGAATTACACGAGCGATTTCGCAATGTGGGTATCGAAGTTCCCGAAATTTATCTGCCTTCGGAAGGCGTCGACTGGCAGGCTTGGGCTGTCGTGGCCTGTGACCAGTACTCTTCTGAACGCGATTATTGGGACAAAGTGAAGGAATTGGTAGGCAAAAAGCCCTCGACCTTCAACCTCATTTTTCCCGAAGCCTACCTTGAGGACCCTGGCAAAGAAGAAAGAATTGCAAGGATTCAGGCCTCCATGCGCGAATACCTTGCTAAAGGATACCTTCGCTCAGTCGGCAGGGGATTCATGCTCGTTGAGCGTTACACGCCCTATGAACAAAAGCCACGCATTGGCCTTGTAGTTGCGCTCGATTTGGAAAAATACGAATACGGACAGGGCTCAAAGAGCCTTGTCCGTCCAACGGAAGGCACCATTGTAGAACGTTTGCCGCCGCGCATCGCGATACGAAAAGGCGCACCACTCGAATTGCCACACATCATGGTACTGCTGGACGACCCCAATCGATCTGTTATAGAGCCACTCTACGAAAAGCGTACTTACTTCTCCAAGGCTTACGACTTCGATCTGATGATGCATGCCGGGCACGTACGCGGTTGGTTCGTAAAAGACGGCGAGCTCTTGGAGCCCGTGGCGGCGGCCTTGGAACAGCTTGCGGACCCTGCGCGTTTCCGCGAAAAATACGGCAGCGACGACGTATTGCTTTATGCCGTCGGGGACGGCAACCATTCTCTTGCCACGGCCAAGGCCATCTGGGAAGAAGTCAAGGCCTCTCTCAAAGGCCAACCCAACGAAGAAGAACTCCTCGCAAGCCACCCCGCACGCTTTGCTCTAGTAGAACTAGTGAACATCTACGACGAAGGCTTGCCTTTCCATCCCATACATCGCGTTCTTTTTGACATCGATAGCCGCGACTTCCTTGCCGAGGCCGTAAATGCCGGCGCCCGCGTCGCGCGGTACCCCGACCCCGACACCGCCATCGCCGCCTGCGACTCCCCCAGCAAGTCCGACCAAACCGCCACCTGCCACACTATCGCTTTTCTCACCCACGACGAGGCCGGCGCCATCATCTTCGACAACCCCAGCCAACCGCTCGCCGCGGGCACCATCCAGGCATTTCTGGACGGCTATCTCGCCACGCATCCCGCTACCACGATCGACTACATCCATGGCGAAGGCAGCCTCAAGGCGCTCGCGCAAAAGCCGGGCAACCTGGGCCTGTATTTGCCGCCTGTAGATAAGGTTTCGTTCTTCTCTACGGTGATCAAAAACGGCACCATGCCGCGCAAGACATTTTCTATGGGAGAGGCTCCAGAGAAGCGATTCTACATCGAGGCGCGCAAGATTCTTCCGGATTGAGCGCGAATTGCTGGATTGCGGCTATTGTATCGAACTGGCCGAGTTTGTTGAACTTGACAGGCTAGCAAACCATGTTAGTATGAATTATCCCCTCGTTCGACCGCGAAAAATGATGGCAAAGGCGATCGAGGGGATTTTTTCGCATTGAAGTTTTTTTGCATTGAATCAGTAAGATCTCCTTGATGGCCATAGCTTTATGGGTCGGTTCTCGTGATAACCACGATCTTTTTATAGGAGGCATGCATGACAATACTTTTGGCGGATGCATTTGCGCCAGATCTCCCAGGGCGGCTCGCCGGGTTTGGAACGGTGACGAGCGACATGGCA
>JBDKTP010000127.1:0-7042 GCA_039680115.1 Rectinema sp. | reverse complement strand
CTCTATGGCTTCTTCTTTCGCCACGGCAACTCCTTATGGCACTCATGTTATGGGATTATTGCAAGAACGCTTGCGCCCAGACACTAGTTGAAATAGTATGGAGCGCTAGGATAATTGTCAACATCCTGAGCCTCCCTGTAAGGAAGGCAAAGGCTTGACATTTTGGTTTTTATGATGCACTGTGCGCTTCCAACATTTATGAATATATTTAAATCGCCTTCGAAAGATGGTGGCTAGGGGGAGACGAATGGACAAAACCTTTGTTGAACAAATGAGGGACCTGCTCATTTCGCAGAAGCGGGAGATCCTTGAAGGACTCGCCTCCACTAATGAGGAATTCCGGGCAATCGTCGCGGAAATGGACCCCAAGGACGTAGCTGATGTAGCATCGGACGACATCGACAGGAAAATGATAGAAGCGCTTGGCACGCAAGATATTAAGCGCCTAAAAGCTATCGATGCTGCGCTTACGAGGATCAATCAGGGACGATACGGTTTGTGCATGTCCTGCGGCAAGAAGATTCCGGAGGAGCGTCTTAGAGCCATCCCTTACGCGGTGTTGTGTATCGATTGTCAAAAGAACGAAGAAAGGCGGAATCGCTAACCAACCGTACCAGCTTCGTCGATCGCAAGCTCTTGCCACCTCAGTTTCTCGTCTAGAAACCAAATCGATCTAAAGCCAGCGGCTTTTGCGTAGTCAGCTGCAATGCTTTGGCCAGGACCAAGATGGTTAGGCGCATGGGCATCGTCACCAAAGGTAATCCGTATTCCCTTTTCTCGCATAAACTTAAGTACTTCGATGGATGGATATATGGCCTTTGTCTTGCCCCGCAAGAGTCCTCCACAGTTGATCTCCACCACAAGATCCTGCTTGCTTGCCAGTTCTGCAGCCTCGAACGCCGCAGCGCGGTAGTTTTTCGACCCTTCGTCGAACCAGCGATTGTCATCATTGTTTTTTCGCACTATGTCAAAGTGCCCAACAATATCGAATCCACCGTTGTGGATCATTGCGCAAAGATTGCGAAAGTACATCTGCCAGATGAGTTCGCTTTGTCCGCCAGCACATTCATTGACGTGATGGGCAAATTCTTCAGAAGATTCATCGACAGTAAAGGCCTTTGCCGAACCAATCTGCACATAGTGGACAGAACCGATCTTGAAGTCGGGCTGTATTGCGCTGTATCCAGGATAGCCTGGCCAAGTGTCACTGCTGAGACTTGAACCGACTGGCAGTTTTGTATGCCTTAGTGTGTCGCCAAGGCTGTCTATTTCAAGACCAAGCAAGACCACCATACCCTGAGTTGACCACTGCGCGTTCAGATTCCGTATTTCTGCAGCGTATGCAGAAAGAGAATCCCACGTCATTTGCCAGTTAGCCTTGAATTTCAAAGGCGCATGAGAAGAAAAGCCCAGGAATGAGTAGCCTTGTCGGAACGCAGTTTCTGCCATTGTGGCGGCGCTTGCCTTGCCGTCGCAAAAGCTAGAGTGTGTGTGATAGCTAAAACGCATGGATGGACTATACCAAAGTGCACAATTTGCGGCTATACGCCAAGGCAATGCGCCGGAACTTGACGGTGCGATATCGGCGCAATTACTATAAAACCATGGAAAAAGAGCGAGCGCCCGTAATCAACCTGCAAAACTTGCTGGAAGCGCTTCCCGATATCGTCTATATTCTGGACACAAATGGGCACTTTCTGTATCTAAATGCCGCTGTCAGGTGGTTAGGCTGGGAGCCAGGCGAGCTCCTGGGTAAACATTTTTCCGAAATTGTGGCGGAAGACGACCGGGCACGGGTTTCTCGCGACTCAGTCCTTGCTCAGATTCGTTCTCAAGCTGCATTCCCTGCGGTACCACCCAAGCTATTCGACGAGCGCAGAAGCGGTGAGCGCATGACGCGCGACCTCGAAGTGCGTTTGGTCCATCGCGATACAGGAGAGATAAGTTACGGCCTTGTGAATGCCTACGGCGAATTCGAGATGAATGGACCCCTCGGCCTTGATAATTCGCAAGTTACACTTGGCATAATCCATGACAATACGATGGCACATCTTTACCAGAAGAGCCTGGAAGCCAATTTGGAAGCTAAAGAATTGCAGCTACGTGAGACACACCATCGTGTCAAGGATAACCTTCAGGTGATTGCAAGCCTGCTGCATTTGCGGGAAATGGAAACTACGGATTCCAGGACAAAGTCGACTCTTGCCGAACTCATTGCGCAGATCAAGGCAATGTCGATGGTTCACGATACCTTGAGTCAGACAGAAAGAACACAAGGCGTAGACGTTCGAGACTATTTTGGTCGATTCTGTGCTCTTATGGAGCAGACCTATGGGTATATTGGCTGCCCTGTATCACTGTTTACAGACGTAGAAGGTTGCATGATGGATGGCGAGCAGCTAAGTTCTATGGCTATTATAGCCAATGAACTGGTGAGCAATGCGTATAAGCACGCCTTTCCCAATGGGCGCAAAGGTGAGATACATTTTGAGTTCTTCTGCGACGACGACTATTACTATATGGCAGTAAGCGACAATGGCATCGGAATAAACACAAAAAAAACCGGCCTTGGCCACGAAATAGTCGCAGCTTTGACAGCCAGGATGGATGGCCAGGTGAAGGTTTCTCAAGAGGGCGGCACAAGAATCGAAGTGCGCATTCCTCTACTTCAAGATCAACAGGTAGCGAATACCGAGAGTCTTAGTAAAACGGAGATTAGGAAATGAGCGAACAACACGAACTCGTTGTAATAGGCGCCGGTCCTGCGGGCCTTACTGCCGCACAGTATGGTGCAAGAGCGAATCTCAATGTCTTGGTAATTGAGGAATTGGCAGCAGGTGGGCAAGCGCTTTTTATTGACCATTTGGAGAATTATCCTGGGATAGCGACACCTGTTTCGGGTTTCGAACTGGCCGATATCATGAAGCAGCAGGCCGAAACTTTCGGTGCCAAATTTATGGCAGCATCTGTTCAAAATGTTGTCAAGCGAGAAGGCGACTTTCTTATTGAAACAAGCGAGGGGCCTATCGAAGCAAAGGCAGTCATTGTCGCATCGGGCTCCAAACACCGCCATTTGGGCGTGCCTGGTGAAGAAGCATTTGCGGCCAAGGGTGTGTCGTACTGTGCAACTTGCGACGGCCCATTCTTTAAGGGCAAGCGGATTTTTGTAGTCGGTGGCGGAGATACAGCGTGCGACGAATCGATGTATCTTTCCAAGCTTACCGATCAAGTGGTTCTCGTTCACCGCAAGGATCGCTTCCGTGCGCAAAAAGCGTTGGCATCTCGTGTGCTTTCCAACCCAAGGATAAAGGTACTCTTTAACACCACGGTACAAGAGATAAAAGGTACCAAGACAGTCGAATCTGTCGTACTCAAAGATGTTCTGACCGGCCAAACGCGCGAAGAGCCTGCTGACGCAGTCTTTGTTTTTGTCGGGGCGGACCCTCAAACGAGTATGTTGAATGGAGTTGCAAAGGACGAGATGGGCTCGATTATCGTGGATGATCATATGCGCACCAATATACCCGGCCTCTTTGCAGCAGGCGATGTTAGAGTCTCGCCTTTTAGGCAAGTAGTCACCGCCTGCGGCGACGGTGCCATTGCTGCTCATGCGGCATCGCAGTATTTGGATGAGATTCAGGGCCATACGTACGCATAGTGGGCACAAGCGGGCAGGTTTTAGGCTTTTGGTCGATGTCCATGCTATGCCACCTTTTCCAGCTTCCTTTGCTGTTATTGTGTTCGCCCTTGCACTTTGCTTTGTGCCGGCAAGGGTCAATGCTTTAGGATCTGCAGTTCTGCCTTTGGGGTTTTGGTCCGAAAAATACAACGCTGTCTGGCCAGATTTTATGAAGGACTCGCGGGCAAAATCGCTTGCCCGGCTATATGTTTCAAACTTGAGCGACGAAGCGATTCTCTCCCAGGTGCTTATGGTGGGCTATGAAGGCACAATGCCCTCTGAAGCTATGCTGCGTTGGATACAGAAATTTGGCATAGGTGGCATTAAGGTGTTTGGGTGGAATGCCGAGGACACAACCGTCTTGGCCACGGCCATAAAGAAAATGCAGTCTGCTACGTTAAATAGCCCGAACGCCGTTCCAGCGCTGGTGGCAACGGACGAGGAGGGCGGGTGGATTCGCCATGTCAAAGGGCGAATGTCAGAGTCGCCAGGCAATATGGCAATTGGGGCTACAGGCTCCGCCCAAGATGCCTTTCAAACTGGCTATTTTATCGGAAAAGAGCTGCGTGTCGTGGGTGTAACGATGAACTTTGCTCCTGACGTGGATTTGGCGACGGACCCTTTTAGTACGATTATTGGACCAAGGGCGTTTTCCGATAAGCCTGATCTAGTGGCAAGACTTGGCAATGCCTATGCCGCTGGCTCGCTCAAGGCGGGTGTCATTCCTACCGCCAAGCATTATCCTGGCCATGGCGCCACTGCAAAGGACTCGCACGGCACGCTTCCTATTATCGATATAGACGCGGCTACCTTCGAAAAACGGGAACTTGTTCCTTTTGCCTCTCTTGCTCGTTCCGGAATTCCTGCAATGATGAGTGGACATTTGGCTTTTCCGAAAATCACCGGCAACAAGGAACCTGCTTCGCTGTCCGAAAAGATGATTTCTGGATATTTGCGGGGCAAGTTGGGATATAAAGGGCTCGTAATTACGGATGATCTCTATATGGTGGGAGCTTTAGGCTCTCAGGGGATCCTTGATGCCTGTGTCAAAGCCCTTATGGCGGGTAACGACATGATTCTTTTATCTGTTGCTCCCGCGCCAGGGACAAAGCTTTGGGACGGGCTCCTTTCGCACTATCGTTCCGATCCAGCATTCAAGAGCCGCGTTCAAGAGGCTGCAACCAAGGTGCTGGAAACCAAATTCCGTTACCTTCGGCCATTAGGCAAGAACGGTATTATCCCAAATCCTCTCGATGCAGACAAAAAGTTACCCGACCCAGAAGCTACAAAGTTCTTTGCCGATCTTGCGCGGCGAAGTGCAACGATTGTGGGGAGCGCCAAAGGCGTACCCTTCAGACCAGAGGGCAAGATACTGATTGCCGGCCCGTTTGATGCTTTCCTTTCAAGGGCTGGCAAAGCATACCCCAACTCTGTGCAGTTCTCGTTCTCGTTTCACCCCGACATGGCGGCCAAACCAGAAGAACTTAGGGCTTTGAAGGCGCGTTTAGCTGGCTGCAAAGCTGCAATTGTTTGTGTGGCCAATCCGGCTGGCATGGAATTTGCTAAAGTTGCCCATGATGCTGGTTTAGACGTGGCTATCGTGTCCGTGCTTTCCCCTGCATATGTGTGTAATACACATTGGGCAAAGGCAATTGTAGCTGTCTATCACTATGCACCCATTTGTCTGCAGGCAGGAATCGATGTGCTGCACGGTGACATCAAGGCGCGGGGTACCTTGCCTTTCAGCGTCCAAGCGATGCCTGTTGATCTGCGCAGCACGAATGATATGGCTAGTGAGACCAATGCAGTGGCCATGGCCGGTACAGTCGCAAGTCAGACAAGGTAGAAGGCCTTATGCCTAGAGCGCAGACGCATTCTGAGAATTGGGCCCGACTACGAGAACAGGATCGTGAAGACCTTGTGACATTCTTGCGCGCTCAAGAATATCGCTGCGTCGAAGGGTCCGAGCTAGTCAAAGATTTGTTTGCCCATGCAAGCTTCAAGGATGGCGAGTTGCCAGCAGGTCTTGCATGTTGGATTCACAGAATAGACAATGGCCTTGGCGCCCCGGGCGGAATCGATGGAATGACCCTTTGCAGGCGGAATGGGAACTGTTACTGCATTTTGCCGTCTCGTGGTGCCGACGACAATGAGTTAGGAAAACACCTACAGACTTTTTCGGCATACCTGAATGTTTTTGGACAAAAGATAGACGTTGTGCGCATGCAGGACGCCGCCCAGCTGAAAATTGCTGACATTCAGGATTATGTTCTTATGATATCGAAAACTATGATAGGAAAAACTATAATAGCAAAAACTGATCTTGATACGGGCGCACTGGCGACTTCGCCTTACGATGCCACATTGCCTTCTCTGCTGCCTTCCCTCATCATTCGAGATGCTTTGTGGAACGATTTACAGGCTGTCTGTACCCTCCACAGCGAGTATCTGATCGAAGAATTGCGCCTTCCAGCCCCTGTTGCGAAGGAGGATGCAGCCAAGAAAGTTCCAGTCTTGCTAAAAAGTCAGCATGTTGTGATGGCATTTCTAGAAGGTGAACCTATAGGAAAAGCCAATACAAATGCTCGAGGTTTTGCGGCGAGCCAAATAGGCGGAGTGTACGTACGGCCGCAATTTCGGGGACATGGAGTGGCGAGCTCAATGGTCGCGGCTTTGGTTCGAGCTTTGGCTGAGCAAGGTCAAAGTTGCGTGCTTTTTGTAAGGCCAGACAACACCGCAGCCTTACGCGTCTACGCCAAACTCGGTTTTGAGGCCGTCAGTGAGTATCGGGCTGCCTATGGCGGTATACCACGGTGATAGAAAAGGTAGCATGATGAAGACGAACTTGTTGCAGACCTCGTTACCTGCCCTGGATGGGGAGGAAGTTGACGCTCTTTTCTCAGATCTCTCCGTTGCAAAAAGCGGGGCCGTCTTACGGAAGGCTGATCTTGCAATCCTCGATGTTATAGCTGAGGATCTTTGTGGCATTGACGAAGCCGGTCGGGGCCCGCTCGTTGGGCCAGTGAGCGCGGCGGCGGTTATTCTGCCTCGAGATTTTCCCTACGAAGTTCTAAACGATTCAAAGGCGCTTACCCCGAAAATGCGAGAGAGGGCCTACGAGATTATTACAGAAAAGGCCATTGCCTGGTCCATTGGATGGTCAAGTTGCGATGAAATTGGTAACCTTAACATCCTTAATGCCAGTCTCCTTGCCATGCAACGCGCCTATGCTACCTTGGGGGTTGACGCCGGCCTGGTTCTCGTGGACGGGAACAAGGCACCAGCCCTGCGTTGCGCAAGGATACACCCCGTCATAAAGGGCGATGCCTGTGTCCCTGCCATAATGGCGGCTTCGATACTAGC
>JBDKTP010000126.1:0-10083 GCA_039680115.1 Rectinema sp. | reverse complement strand
CAATATTGGCATAGGTCACAAAGAAGCTGTAGGCATTCCAGATGGGCAGAATGACGCTCTTTAGGACATCTTTTACGCCCTGATCCGAGTAACAAAGGTCTTCGCCCTTGATAACGGCGCTGTTCATGAGAAAAAGCCGCAAGGCATCGGCGCCGAACTTGTTCATGACTTCCATGGGGTCGGTGTAATTGCGCAAGGACTTAGACATCTTCTTGCCATCTTCCGCCAGGACAAGGCCGTTGACCACACAGTTCTTGAAGGCAGGGCTTTCGAATAGTGCAGAGGCGAGTACGGTGAGGGTGTAGAACCAGCCGCGGGTTTGGTCCAAACCTTCGCAGACGAAGTCAGCAGGGAAAGAACTCTCCAGTTTTTCCTTATTCTCGAAAGGATAATGACTTTGTCCGTAGGGCATGGAACCGGACTCGAACCAGCAGTCCAAGACCTCCGGAATTCGATGCATCGTCCCGCCACAGGAACAGGGGATGGTGATGTCGTCGACGAAGTGCTTGTGCAGGTCTTGCGGGTAGACGCCCGATTTTTCTTTGAGTTCTTGACGCGAACCTATGCAGATGGTCTTTCCGCAGTCGTCGCATTTCCAGATTGGCAGGGGATTGCCCCAAAAGCGATTGCGGCTTATGGCCCAGTCGCGGGCGTTCTCCAGCCATTTGCCAAAGCGTCCATCGCGAATGTGCGCCGGCACCCATTTTATCTTCTGGTTCGAGGCGATCATCGTCTGTTTGATTGGCTCGATTTTGACAAACCAGCTGGACACTGCCCGGTAAATGAGCGGACTGTCGCAGCGCCAGCAATGCGGGTATGCGTGAACAATCTGCTCGCGTTTTACAAGCTTGCCTTCTTTTTTGAGCCTGTCGATGATGGCCGCGTCGGCATCTTTGACGAAAATTCCCTGGTAGTCGGGCACATCCGAGGTGAACCTGCATTCGGCGTCCACAGGGCACACCGTCGGAATGCCGGTGCCGCGTAAAACCGCGTAGTCGTCCTCACCAAAACCGGGTGCAGTGTGCACAATACCGGTGCCGTCTTCAGTGGTCACATGGCTGCCTGTCACCGTGACAAAGGCGCCTTTCTCTGTAAGATTGGCAAAGTAGGGGAAAAGCGGCTCGTATTTGATGCCTGCAAGCTCGCTTCCTTTTTTTCTCCAGAGAATCTTGACCGAAGCAGGATCTTTGTAATATGCGGCAATTCTCGCTTCTGCCATGATATAGCGATCAGCCCCGTCTTCTATGCATACATAGTCGACATCTGGTCCGAGCGAGAGCGCAAGGTTGGAGGGTAGGGTCCACGGCGTCGTAGTCCACGCCACAAAATAGGTGCGCCCGTCAGCAAGCTCGGATAGCGCTTCCGGTGCGGAGGTAATTTTGAAGCGCAGGGTTATGGCAGGGTCACTGTCGTCTTTATAGCCGCCTAAGGACAACTCCTGATTGGACAAGACCGTTGCACAGTGCGGACAGTAGGGCAGTATATAGTACCCCTCGTAGATTAAGCCCTTGTCCCACAGGGTTTTGAACACCCACCAGATAGTCTCCATATAGTCGGGGTCCATGGTCTTGTAGTCATTGTCGAAGTCTACCCACCGGCCAAGCCTTGTGTTGACGGTTCGCCATTCCTTGGTATAGCGGAGCACTGTTGAGCGGCAGGCTTCGTTGAACTTAGCGATTCCGTATTTTTCGATCTCAGATTTGGACTTGAGGCCAAGCTCTTTTTCTACCAGGTTCTCCACAGGGAGTCCGTGACAATCCCAGCCAAAGCGGCGCTCGACGTGATAACCGCGCATCGTCTTATATCGGGGAATTATGTCCTTTATAGTCCCAGGAACAAAATGTCCAAAGTGAGGTAGCCCTGTGGCAAACGGAGGTCCGTCGTAAAAGACGAATTCGGGATTGCCCTCACGCGTCTTTAGGGACTTCTTAAACGTATCGTGATCTTCCCAGAACTGCACTATTCCTTCTTCCATTGCCGGGAAATCGACTTTTGATTCTACATTCTTGTACACAATATACTCCTCAAACCTAGCGGGTTGACGCGACAAAAGTCTGCAAATTATGCCATAGTAAGTGATTTTTATCCAGACCGTGCTTTGATGCGACCACCGGAATAATAAATATAGTCAAAAAAAGGGCTCTGTGGTATCATGAAGACTTAAGGAGAGGCTATGCGAACGGAGGCAGCCGACCTCGACATACGATATTTTGACGAAGTCATCACTCTAGAAGGCGCTGAGCGCGTCGTTTTGCGTGTGCCGGAGGGCAGTATCAAGGTGAGCGCTTCTCCTGACGGGCAAATCCATGTAGATAGCGAGCTTCATGGAAATGTTGCAGGTTTGGATGCGTGGTCGATTTCTGTCAGGCGCCACGACAGTATCTTGATACTTGCCACTGACACGCCACAGGATGTTTACCCGATCGCCGTTTCTTTCCAGATTCCGGAGCATGTAAAAGATCTGGAAGTGCACAGTTTGGGGGGCGAAATTGACCTTCGCGATTGCAAGACGAATGTTCTGGTCTCTTCTGAACTGGGGAATGTGCATATTTATGGCGTGCAGGGTGCAGAAGTTTCGAGCGTCAAAGGCACGGTGACTGTTTCAAACTCCGGGTCGACGACCGTCAACACGCTGGAAGGAAATGTGCATTGTTCAAAGATATCGGGTTCTCTTTATATTGAGACTCAGGATGGCGACGTTCAGGCCAGCCAAGTCAAAGGTAACGTCATTGTCTTGAGTAAGAATGGCGACGTTTCCGTCATACGGCCGGAAGGCAGAATCAGGCTCGTGTCTAGGGCTGGCGATATAGAGCTTGAAGTGTTCAACGTTTTTGGCGGTGGAGAGGTCAGCACCTATTCGGGCGATGTAAATATCATGTTGGAAGATGCCAATGTGGAATTTCGCGCCGAAACACTGTCAGGACAGATCAATTCTCCCGGTACCACGGTGGCAAACGGCGTCGGACCGCGTCGCTGCGCTTATAAGGTGGGGCAGGGCGCAAAGAGGCTCCATGTCAAGAGCGTCTTAGGCGACATCGAAGTAGAATAGTCTGCTCTGAGCCGTTTCTTCGATTTTCCTGCCCGTTTCCAGATCTTCGTGTGGTCTTTTCTCTATTTTTTCTCAATCCTCTTCAGTAAAGAGTGATTTTATCTCTTTTGCGTACAACTCATTGATTGCAAAACGCTTTATTTCTTGCTTTGCAGAGAGCTCTCTTCCAACCTGGAAACTCTGTGGCAGAATCTCGAACCGCGAAATACGCTCAAACGTTTTAAAGCCGGTTTTCTGATTGACGAGATTCGAGATTTCGTTCGCTATCAGCGTGCGAGTCTGCGGCAGATGAGTGAGCGCCTCATAGTCGCTGTAGGGCACAAAGTTCTTTTTAGCCCACGCTTCAAGGTTTTCCCGTCTGGGGACGATAAGCGCTGCCAGATAGCGCTGATCCTGCCCGACGACAACCGCCTGTTCGATAAACTCGCTTTCAGCCAGTTTTTGCTCGATTGGTACCGGTTCGACATTCTCGCCACCGCGCAGCACAATGGTATCCTTGGCTCGACCTACGATTTTGATGTAACCGTCCACGGTTAGCATGCCCAGGTCCCCGGTTTTTAGCCAACCATCGGGAGAAAGCACCTTGGCTGTTAGATCCGGGCGCTTGTAGTAACCTTTCATCACCTGTGGCCCTCGAACTTCGATGAGCCCACGCTGTCCCCTGCCGAGATCATTGCCGTTCTCATCTACGATTCGTATTTCGGTGCCCTTGTGGATCGGTCCAACCGTACCGATAACCGGGTGAGAAGGCAACCTTACTCCTAATACCGGTGCAGTCTCTGTGAGCCCATATCCTTCCAGAATCTTCACGCCAATTGCGTCAAAGAATCTGTCCACATCGGGGGTAAGTGCGCCGCCACCAGAAACGCCCGCGATAAAGCGCTTGCCAAGCAGAGCCTTTATTTTTTTGAAGACGAGCACCTCTGCGAGCTGGCGGAAAGGCCAGAGTATCGCCGTAGGGAGCACGGACCATGCGATTTCCAGGATGCGGGAGTATGGCTTAAAGTGGGGTGTCAAGCCCTTTAAGTGATTGTGGAAGAAAGAATAGAGCTCGCTTATTCTCAGGAAAGAATCGAAAACTACTTTGGTGATTCCGCCTGTCTGTTTGACGCTCTTGTAGACACCCTCCTGTACCGATTCCCAGATTCTGGGTACGGAGGTCATCCAGTGAGGCTGGACAGCGAGCATGTCCGCAAGAAGAATTGGGCCAATCGGTTTTGAGTACGCAATCGTTGCTCCGCCCGCCAGGACAATGTATTGGCAAACGCGCTCAAACGAGTGCCATACCGGCAGAACGGAGAGCAGAATATCGCCTGGCTTGATTCCTATGGCTCCAGGCAGATAATCGGTTTGATGTAAGAAGTTGCCGTGTGAAATCATAACACCTTTAGGATCGCCAGTCGTGCCCGAGGTGTAGATGAGCGTCGCGAGATCGTCCCTCACCCCTTTTGAGGCCTCCATCTTGTAAAACCCAGGGTTAGAGCGGGCACGTTCATGGCCTTTTTCCATAAGAGCCTCATAATCGTAGAGCGCGATTCCGGCTGCCGCCACCCTGTCTTTGCTTGCCTGGTCGACACGGTCAAAGACAATAAACGTCTTTACAAGCGGCAGCGATGGCACCGACTCAAGTATCTTCCCCAAGATGTACTGATTCTCGACGATGACCGTTGCACACTCGCTCCAAGACAGTATGTAGGCAAGCTCCTGAATGGTAGCGTCAGACCCACGTGGTACGTCTGCCGCCCCTAGCCCGAGCAGGGCAAGGTCGGATACGAGCCATTCCGCTCTGTTGTCCGAGATAAGGCCTACGTTTTCACCCCGTTTGACGCCAAGTGCGTGAAGCCCTGCAGCAAAGGTCTCCACATTTTCCAATAGTTGTGCATAGCTTGTGGGGCGAAAAGAACCGGCAGAATCTTTTGAAAGTTGCGCAGTCACGTTTGGTTGGCGCCTGACCGTTTCCAGGAACATCTGAGGGATTGTCTGTACCATACTTTACCCCTTCCATCGCTTATATATTCAGTATATTCAAAATGACACATTTACTTATAATGTAAATATGTCTCAGAGTCAAGCTCGAGGTGGAAGAGAACTCAAATCATCTCTATTTTCTGGTCTAACAATGAGATCCGTAGGAACTTCTTCGAAATACGAACTAAAGTCCTGTGCCATTTCAGTTAAGGTACTGGCTCTGTTGAGTTTGACCTTAAGGTACTGAGCAAAAGACATGTTATCGCAAAAATAAGAAAAAAAACGCCGGGCGCTCTCTAACTGAAAGGCAGCAGGCAAGTATTGAGAAGCAAGTTCGATAAACCTCAGGCCTACTGCACGTAAATCTACGCGTAAGTGTGTAGACGGATTGTTTTGGCCTTCAATCGGCTGGTTACCATCACCAGTGACTCCAGAACCACTAGAAGGTCCAGAAAGCAAAGTGAATATCCAAGGGCGCCTCACCGCTTCCCGACCTATCATGAGGGCGTACGGGTGCTCTTCTTCCAAAATCGAGTTGAAGAGCTCTGGGCTTGTAATGTCGCCATTGCCAACTACCGGAACCGGCAGATCGCGGCTCAGCGCGCCGATAACGTCCCAATGGGGCCTTCGTCGGAACTTTTGAGAATCCAGGCGCGGATGAATAGTCAGAAAGTCGACGCCGGCGTCGCAAAGGTGCATGCAGAAGGCCAGGAGTTCATCATAATCGCCCATTTCGCCCATGCGCAGCTTTGCGGAGAGCGTCCAGGGCCACGCTGTTCTGGCAGCTTCGACAAAGGCGGCGGCTTTGTCAGGGTCACTACTGAGTGCTGAACCAGCGCCCATGCGGCGGATGTTTGGGGCAGAGCAACCAAAGTTCAAGTCCACCCCAGCGGGTCTCTCATGTGGGGCGCGTTCGGCCAATAACCGACACGCTGGGGCAAGGGCTTCGCTGGAGCGGGCGAAGAGCTGAATCGATGTCTTTTGCGGACAAGGACCTGGGTCAGTATAGGATTCTTCGTAACGGGCCTTTGCTACAAGGGCTTCCGCACTTGCCATCTCTGTCCAATACCAGTCGGGGGCTCCGAGCTCGTCGACCAGAGTTCTAAAGGCCCGATTCGTAATCCCGACCATTGGGGCGAGCAGGGCAGCGCCTTTTTTAAAGGGTATCATCATCTGATACTAGTTTTTGGACGGAGAAAAAGCAATCTGTGCCGTCATACGCTTGGGAATGCTTGATTCAGGCTTGACAAATTGTTAAAAGCTATATAGTGTATTAGTTGAATAGTGAACTAGGAGCATGATATGGTTCAATTTGAAGGTCTTACATTCGGGTATAGTGAGAAGCTTCTTTTCCAGGATCTCGCACTCACCTTGCAACCGGGAACCGTGTACGGGCTGCTTGGTCTCAACGGAGCCGGAAAAACAAGCCTCTTAAAGCTCGCGGCTGGCGCGCTGCGTGCACAACATGGGTCTATAGAGGTTTTTGGGAGAAACCCGGCAAAGCGCGAAGCTGCCTTTTTGGCGGATATTGCGTTCGTGCCAGAAGATCCTTGGCTGCCGGCGGTTAAGCCAGCGGTGTGGATCGACAGGTACTCGGTGTTTCGACCCAGCTTCGACCGTGGCCGCTTTCAGGTTTTGACCCAAGAATTCTCGCTGGAAAGCGACAAGCTCTTAAGCAAGTATTCATACGGACAGCGGAAAAAATTCGCACTTGCCGCGGCTTTTGCAAGCGGCTCCAGCCTTTTACTGCTCGATGAACCGACGAACGGCCTCGACATCCCATCCAAAACGCAGTTTAGGCGCATTCTGGCCGAGGCGATAGAACCCTCACGTGTCATCGTGGTCT
The DNA here is from genome assembly GCA_039680115.1 of Rectinema sp. Taxonomy (GTDB): domain Bacteria; phylum Spirochaetota; class Spirochaetia; order Treponematales; family Rectinemataceae; genus JAFIHQ01. Next base: position 3,220 of record JBDKTP010000126.1, on the reverse strand, counting down.
CTACTCACCAGGTGCGGGACCTCGAGTCGATTATCGATCCAGCGGTCATTCTCCATCAGGGCAAGGTTTTGTTTACCATTTCCTCAGAAACCATAAATTCTCGGCTCTATGCCGCTCGTTTGCCAGACATCGATGTGCCCGGCGTCGTGTATGCAGAGAAGGATGCCGTGGGGTGGTCTGCCCTCGTGGCGCGCAACAGCTCTGGAGGGGAGTTGCCGAATGAAGGTTCAGGAACCGATGCGGCTGATTTGGAGCTAGTCTTTAATGCTGCAATCACTGTACCAGAGAGACTTGCGTCTGCACTAAATGGGGAGGCTCCTGTCTCGAGATACGACGGCTCCCTTTACAATGACAATAAGCAGCATGGCTATGCTGGCTACGATGATGCTCTTGGTTCGGAGTTTCGCAGGCCTACGGAGGTACAGAGATGAATACTACAACCTTGAAAAAGAGATTCAGTTTTGAGCGTGTGGCACTTCTGCTCAAGAATCGTACCCTGGACGATTTGCCGTCGCTGCTGATCGGCGTTGGTATTCTCTTCGGAGTCAATCTTCTTTCGATAATCGGGACCGGTTATGCGCTCTTCAACAGAGGTAATAATCAGATTTGGACGGTGTTTCTGCTTGGCTCAGGTATCGTGCTTTCTGGGTATGCCTTTAGAGAAATGCATGACGAAAAGGCCAGTTTGGACTGGATTCTTCTGCCGGCAACATCGCTAGAAAAGTACGTTGCAGCGCTTGTCGAATACGTGGTTTTGTACCCATTTGTTGGCGCTCTTGTGGTCATGGGCTTATCTGGCTTGTTATCCGCCTTGGAGCTCGTGGCAGGCAGCCCCGGTGGTCATATTTGGACGCCTGGCCCAGACTTCGGCAGTGCCATGAGCACCTGGGGCAACTACGCAGTTTTTTCGCTCTGGTTTGTTGCTGGGTCTGCAACTTTTCGCCGAAAACCCCTCCTAAAGAGCGCCGGCAGCTTGTTGGTCTATGTGCTCGTCATGACTGGCTTTGTCTTTTCAATCCTGGTTGCCCATCGCATTCCGCGGGACATTGCATTCGATAGTAGTGCCTATTCCTTCATGTGGAACGGTGCTGGTCGATACATGGCTTCGCCGTTATCTGGCGGGGCAGTCGCTGCATTGAATATCATTTTGAACGTGGTTCTTTATGGTATTGTCCCGATTTTCTGCATCGGCTATGGGTACCTTCGCGTTGAGGAAAAGGAAGTGCGCGATGAGGTTCAATAATGATAAGCCCATATTCTCTCAAATTGCAGAGATTCTAGCCGACGATATCGCTTCCGGCAAGTTCGCCCCAGGCGGGAGGCTCCCCTCTGCGCGCGATTTGGCTACATCTTTGGGAGTTAACCCGAACACGGCGGCGCGGGCGCTTCAGACGCTCGCGGATGCAGGCATTGCCAGGCCAGAACGAGGTTCCGGGTACTATGTTGCAGACACTGCCGATGAGCTTGTACGTGCCGAGCGGCGCACGCGTTTTCTACACGAGGAGCTGCCCCGACTTTTTAGAATGATGGACGACCTTGGCATCAGCCTTGAGGAGTTAGAAGCGCAATGGGACTTGCTGCACCGCAAGGGAGCCAGAAGTATGGAAGAATCGGGTGCCACTGATTTTGGAATTGGCTCATCAATGGCCTGACTCAATCACGGGGCCAAAGAACAAACGCTTCGCCTAAGACAGGACAAAAAGGCAGAAAAGTGAGCACTGAGCACTGAAAGGAGAATTAGATATGGAAGGAATTTCCAATAATACCACTGATCAAGAAAGCCAAGTTGCGGAAGTCTCCGCAAGCAAGACCAAGGACCACTTAACCTGCAGACGCTCAACTAGGAGAGGTTCAAAGGTTAAGTTGAGCACTAAGTTTCTTTTGGGATTCTGCGTCGCCAACGCGGCAGCGCTTATCGGTGTGGCAATTGTCATAAGCACTGCCCGCTAACGTTGTTCAAAGACACAGCCCACTAGTGTTTACTCCTCTGCGTTGTCGTGTCATACTAGTGGCGCTGTGACCTCTTGCGACTGAGCTGCTCAAAATGTACAAACGCCTTTTTCTAACGCCCTTCTACTAGAGAAGCGCCTTCTCTGCAGCCTCAACTGTCTGGCGCATGAGCGTGACAATGGTCATGGGCCCGACGCCGCCCGGAACCGGTGTGTAGGCGGAGGTTTTTGCATAGGCCGATTTCTCCACATCGCCGATGCCGCCCGGATGATAGCCTGCGTCAACAAGGACTGCACCTTCCCTGATCCAGTCCGCCTTTACGAAGTCGGGTTTGCCCACGGCTGCGACCACGATATCGCTTTCCTTTACAAGTTCCGGCAGGTTTTCGCTCTTGGAATGACAAATTGTGACCGTGGCGTTCTCATTGAGGAGGAGCATGGCGACCGGCTTGCCCAAAATCGCGCTTCTTCCAATGACGATGGCGCGTTTGCCTGCGAGCGGAATGTTGTACTGCTTGAGCAAATAAAGAATACCACCTGGCGTCGCCGACACAAACACCTTTTCGCCGAGCGCCATCATGCCAAAACCTGTTGCTGTGACGCCATCCACGTCTTTTGCAGGATCGATCGCATCGAAACACTCGCGCTCGTTGATTTGCCTGGGCACGGGGTGCTGCAAAAGGATACCGAACACGTCTTTATCCGCGTTGAGTTGATGGATAGCGTTCTTGAGTTCTTCTGTAGTCGTTGTCTCGGGCAAGAGCACTTTGCGGGGAGTGAGCCCGATACGTTTGCACGCATTGCCCTTCATGTTGACATAAACTTTGGAAGAAGGGTCTTCTCCAACCAATATGGTAGCCAAGACCGGGGTTATGCCCGATTTGGCGACGATGTTTTCCACGCGAACCTTTAGTTCGCTCTCCAACTTAGCTGATACGGCTTTGCCATCTAGAACTATACTCTCCATAAGCTCCTCTTTTATTGTTAGATTGTTAGAACAAGTATCGTTAGAGCAAGGCGTCGAAAGCAAGCAAACCAGCTTGCAGAATAGCTTTGCGCACAGGGTGGTATTGTTGTATCGCTTCCTTAGTTCTGTCTAGTGCCTGTGCAAAAGATATTGCAGCGCAGGTGCAAAGCGTGTAAGGAACCGAGTTGACTTAAGTTACCCCTTGCGCTATAAATCTTTGACATATGTCCCCGATTCGGACCCTGCAACGGGGAGCGAAATCGAAAGCAGGGGCCAATTTGCTAATTTTGCAGGAGGAATCCGT
>JBDKTP010000125.1:0-2972 GCA_039680115.1 Rectinema sp. | reverse complement strand
CTGTAAAGGGTTAAGTATGTCTAGCATCGAGGTCTACAAAAAGGGGAGGTGGTAAGAATGAAAAAGTACAAATGCTCAGTGTGCGGCTACATTTATGACCCAGCACAAGGCGATCCCAGTTCCGGCGTAAAGCCCGGTACAGAGTTTGAAAAACTGCCGGAGGATTGGGTTTGCCCAGTCTGTGGCTCGGCCAAGGAAAAGTTCAAACCAGTGAACTGAGCTGGCGCGTTATAAAGTAGCAACTTTGAGGTTTTGAGGCCCGTTGTGTGCATCATGACGGGTCTCGTTAGTTTTTAATGACCAAGGAGTTTTAACGGAGCCAGATCGGGATTTCAGCTGTACGGGCCCTGGATCTGGACGGAAAATGCCTTGGAATGAACACGAAAAGGAGGGATGTGGACATGAACCTTATCTCGCTGCATGGCGGACTTATGGGGCTCGGATTCTTGTGCATGGTGGTGGCCATCATCATCGCACGGTTCTACAAAAAGAAGGACTGGTGGTTCAAAGTACATCGCGGTTTGAATGTTGCCGCACCGATATTGGCGGTTGCGGGCATTATCACGGCCATAGTAATGGTAACGCCAGCATATGGCGTGCAACTTCCACTTGCTCACCACATCATCGGTCTGATTACGCTTGTTTTGCTCATCGCACAACCGGTTTTGGGATTCTCCATGGTTAAGTCGAAGGATAAAGACAAGAAAGCGCAGTTGCGAAAAATGCACAAGATCCTGGGCTGGGTTACGCCAGTCATGTACTTAGTGGCGATTATCGCGGTGGAGATCGCTATCGGAGGTTGAGAAGCGCGGTCTTTTAGTGGTTAGTGGTGAGCGTGACTTTTTAGTGCTGCAAGTTGGGGCTCGAATGTGACGCAAGCCACTGGCAGGCATATGCAAGTTCGACATCGATACCGGCAGCATAAGCACTGATGTTCTTCAATGTGCGGGGAACACGGAGCTCAGGCTGAACACCTCCCGAACCGGACGCATCCGAATCTATCTGTATTCTGCCGTGCCCGTCGAGCGACCTTCCGATGGGAAACTCGAACCAGAAGTCCTCTGGCATGGCGACTGGCCATGGAATAAGGCCAAAAGAACCGTGTGTTCCGTAAAACCCCATCACATCAGCGTTGGGAAGTCGACCAATCGCCATTGCAAGGCCTTCGCCCGAACTTATCGTGGCTGGATTGACCAACACAACGAGCTGGCCGCGGAAATGAGGCTCGCGCGGCTCAACCCAAAGGGGTTTGTCGCCCAAGGCAAAAGTCTGGGCAAAGAGATCGGAATTGGCCAGGTCGAAGCGGCCAGAAGCCGCGTTGTACCAGGCTGTGCTTTCAAAGAAGCGCTTCGTGTCGGCAAAATGGCCGGAAATATCCGCGGCAACCTGATCCGAGCCGCCACGATTGCCTCGAAGATCCAGAACGAGGGAACCAACGCCGGCGGCATGGAAAGCTTCAAGGGCTTCTGCCACAGCACCAGTAACTTCAGTTGGATATTTTGTCATGTCATCAAAATGAATTACATGGTAGATACGTAGGTAGCCAATATTGTTATCAAGGATCCGCCACTCAACATTTTTGCGGAGTTCTTCCATGGTTGGGACTGGCGCCAGATCAAAAAGCGAAAGGTCGGCAAAGTCGTCGCTCTCCGCGGTGAGCGTGGCAGATTGAATGTTCTGGACTGATTGGGCGTCGTTTTGTTGAGGGGCTGAACCTGCAGGGCTGCCAAGAGCGTCAGGAGTGTCAGGCGCAGCATCGGCAGAAGGAGAAGCCGGAAGAATGTACTCGATGCGCGCCTGTGCGCCGACTGGGGCACGGGCAAGCGCCTGGAGCCGCTCCAGTGCAAGGTCGTCCTTTGTGGCGGCGTTCTTAAACCAGCGCGTATCGGCGGCCACGAGCGCGGCGCGGATGGGGATGTCGTTCCAGGAGAGGATGCGCGAACCGGAAGGGATGCCGGCGCGGGCGGCGGGGCCGGTGGCGCGAGTGGCCGCGACGACGACGGCACCGTCGTCAAGCTCTGCAAGGCCCAGGCCGTAGCTTCCTCCGAGGGCTTGTGCTTTTAGGTCATCAAGCGGACTGGTTAGCTTCACGTGGCCATCTGGAATCATGCGCAAATACTCGAGTAGCGCAGTACGATAGGCGTTTCGGTCCTTTGTTGCCTCGGCCGCAACAATCTTCTGGCCAAAGTAGGAGCTCATAAAATCCCAAGGGATCTGTTTCCATTCTCCGAACGCATAGGCGCGGGAGAAAAAGTCGTGCATGGCAAAAAAGGCAGCTCCCCAACTCATGGAACGGAAATCTCCTTCATCGGGGAAAGCCAATTCTGGTGCCGAATCTTGTTTTGGCACCGAATCTTGGGTGGTCTGATCGGTTTGAGAGACCTGGTCAGTCTGGGCCCAACCTTGCGGGAGACAGACCGTGAAAACTAGAAGCAAGGCAGCGAGTGGTACAAAGTGTTTCATTGTTTTTTTCCCCTATTGTAGGTGACGACGGGAATAAGTCCGGGCAACTCTGATGGTGGTGAACCAAATGTAGGTGCTTCACTACGTCTTTGAGCCATGGGCACATCGCTCCTTCAAGGTCAAAATCAGGAATGTTTTTGGAGTACAAAGAATTCTCTTACTAATTGTAGGCTCTGTCGGTCTTAAGTAAAGGCTTGTAGGCAGATTCTTCAGAAAAAACTCATTGCAGGGCGGATTTGCCCAAGCCTCTCCCTTGAATTCGTCCAGGGCCGGTACTATAATAAAACCATTCCGAAAGATTTTCGAAATCAAATCGAAGCATTTTGGAAATTGAAACGGTGGCGTGCATGGTCGAACGATCGCTATGCCGCCCAATGGTGGCGCGTGGATGAACCAGGAACTTGGCGACAGGGAAACCCTCATTCTCAACATCTTGGCTGAACGAGGCTCGCTCTCGGTATCTTCACTGGCGCGCGAGCTCGACGTGTCGGAAGTCACCATCCGCTCAG
>JBDKTP010000124.1:0-7267 GCA_039680115.1 Rectinema sp. | reverse complement strand
TTTGTGTCGAGCAACAACTGGTGGTGTGGTGTATCTAGCTCAGCATACGCCGAGTTTGACTTTAGGCAAAACTCACGGCATAACCTTTATATTTGGGAAATACCGTCGGAGATAATCATCGGTTTGGCGGACACTATGGCTGCCACTGTGTCTGACATTTCTGACTTTTTCGGCCGGCAAGGTTCGTTGCCTTCCTGGTGCTTCGATGGCGTAGTACTCGGCGTGCAGGGTGGAACCCAAAACTGTCTTGAAAAACTCGAGCGCGCAAGGTCTTCAGGTGTCACTGTGGCCGGAATTTGGGCTCAAGACTGGCAAGGCATCAATATAACCTCTTTTGGTCAACGGCTGCGATGGAATTGGTGTTGGGACCAAGAACGTTATCCTGGTCTGGATCAGGAAATTAAGCGCCTAAAGAAAGAAGGTGTCCGCTTTCTTGGTTACATTAATCCCTATGTCGGGGCGGATATGAGCCTTTATTGTGAGGCCGCACGCAAAGGCTATCTCGCTAAGGCCCCTGGGGGCGAAGATTATCGCGTAGACTTTGGAGAATTCTTTGCTGGAATTGTAGACCTTACCAACCCAGAAGCTTTCACATGGTACAAGGATGTTATCAAGAATAATCTTATTGCCCTGGGTCTTTCTGGTTGGATGGCGGATTTTGGCGAATACCTTCCTACTGATGCAGTTCTTTACGACGGGACAAGTGCAGAAATCGCACACAACGCATGGCCTGCGCTGTGGGCCAAGTGCAACCGGGAGGCAGTAGACGAGGCCGTTGAAGAGGGTCTTGCCGCTCCAAACGATCTTCTCTTTTTTATGCGGGCGGGTGGGCCGGGTAGTCAGCGTTTCTGCCCTCTCATGTGGGCGGGAGATCAGAATGTGGACTGGTCGGTTGACGATGGTCTACCCTCGGTGATTCCTGCTGCGCTTTCTCTGGGGCTTTCTGGCCATGGCCTTCATCACAGCGATATCGGAGGGTACACAACACTGTATGGAATGCAGCGCACCAAGGAACTTTTTATGCGCTGGGCCGAACTTGCAGCGCTTACCGTGTTTATGCGAACGCACGAAGGGAATCGGCCACTGGATAATTGGCAGTTCGATTCAGACGATGAGACGCTGGCTCATCTTGCTGCCATGACATCTTTTCATAAGGTCTTAAAGCCCTATCTTGAATATGTGGTATCAGAGAATTCAGCACTCGGAATCCCCGCTATGAGGCCGCTTTTCCTTCAATTTGAAGCCGATAGGCCAAGTTGGACGATACAGGACCAGTACCTACTGGGGATGCACTTATTGGTTGCGCCGGTCCTTGAAGAAGGGGCCAGGGCCCGAAAACTGCATCTTCCTGCAGGCGAGTGGGTACATTTGTGGTCTGGATCCCACTATAATATTACAAATGAGGCGATGGGGACTGAAGTTTTGGTCGCGGCTCCACTTGGTGAACCGCCGGTCTTTTATCAAGCCAATTCCCCTTGGCGCGCCTTATTTGAGGAAGCGGCGAGCGAAGCACGACGCTCCAAAAAGTAGACACAGCTTAGTGAGCTGCTAAATCTAAAGAATCTCAATAGGCAGGTAAATGGATTTGGGTATTCTCCCCTCGTATTCCTGCGAATGCACCTTGGTCTATCAAGACTTGGCGTTCAGGATGTGCAATGAGCCATTTGTTTCGCATGAAGAGTAGGTGTGCATCAAGGCTGTTCTGGCCAATAAACTTGGCTTTGACAGCCTCTAATTCGCCGGGCTCGAGTTTTTCATTTGTCGTTCTTGGAAGTGCAATAATACTCTTGAATCCCGAAGGATAAACGCGGCAGGGTGCATAATGAAGCACCTCGGGCAATAATTCCAGAACAGTCCCAGCTTCCAGATAAAAGCACGCTAGCCGGGACGAATCAAAGTAACCTTCTGAACTCAACTCGCATCTTTGCCCGAGCAAAAGGACCAAATCTGTGACGGCTATGTCGATTTCGATAGATTTGTGCCACTCAAGTCCGTTGAGACTGGAGCTTGTTCCATTGCAATAGCCAACTTGGATCGGCATAAGTCCAAAATGCACGGCGAGGCTTTTGGTTGCAGGATGTGCCTCCAGCTCTGGGCAAGAGGCAACATACCGATTTGTTCCTTCCTCGATGGAAGTGACGTTGTCTGCCAAGTCTATGAGACTAGAAAAAGTGTCGGACGGGATAATTCGACCAAATTTGTTGAGCAGTGGATCGTCAATCGCCCGTACAACCAGGTTTGTATTGACTGCTTGGATTTTTTCTCTATTTGACATATGACATCCTTTTTGTGTCTTCTATGATTCTTTAGGAATCCTTCAGGCAACAAGCATCACAATTCCCGTTAAGAGAAGTGTCGAAAAAATCAGCACCTTGAACGTGTCCGGCTTTACTCTTTGATGTGCCCACTCTCCAGCAACGATGCCAGCAGCTAGAAAAGGCAGCATCACAAGGGTCTTCGTTGCAACCGGTTGTGTTATTGAAGAAGAGAACACATAAGATCCAATAATTATGGAATTAAGTGTTACCCAAAGAAGACAAAGCGTTGCTCTAAAACTGCCTTTTTCAGGAAGCGTGTGCGACGCATAGAGGACTATGAGTGGCCCCCCAGAGGAGAAAATCCCATGAATAATTCCACCCAGAAAAAGGAGTACATAACCAACAGCTTTAGGCATTCGCCTTTGTCCCACTTTTGGGAAAACAAACTGTACAAGCTGGATGGATGCCGCAACAATGATGAAATACGAAAGAACTCTCTTAAGCGGTGCAGAGTCGACATGATGGAAAAGATACATCCCTATAGGTAGTCCGGCCAGGACAAAGGCCAAGATCTTGCCGAACTCATGCCATGCTATGTCTTTATGCTTAGTGATAACAATGTAAAGAGAAAGGATCCATGCGAGAATTGTGAGCACTTCCACGCCCTGCTTAACTCCAAAGAGCGCAGTTATGAAGGGCAATGCGAGAACCGTACAACCAAAGCCTGTTATGGCTTCCAGGGCGTGGGTAACAAAGACAACGAACCCGGCCAAGAAGACCGTAGCGATCTCCGTCATGCCTTTGCCTCAAGCAGGGCATAGACTTCGTCTTTTGTGACCTGTGGCATACTGTTCGCCATTTTAGGATCGTCAAGAGCGCGTTCGAATCGTTTCCTGATCTCCTCGCTGTCGATTTTGATGCCGAGATTCTCAAAAGTGAAGGGCAGTCCCATTGTGGCTTTAAGGCCGACGATGTGTTCAAGGAGTCGCGCTACAAGATCGTCGGAGTGACTGGTGGATCGGTTCTCTTCCTTTTTGTCAGCTTTGTCAGCACCTGGAGCAAAAACCTCCCTTGCCAGAACCTCAAGCGAAGCTCTCACCCTTGGATCTTCTGCCTGGAGTATATATGCATCCTCGAGTGTAAAGGCGCAAGCCGCTCCGTGTGGAACGTGCCAATCCTCAGAAAGCACAAAAGAAAGCGCATGGACTAATGCGGTTCCCGTAATGGAAAAAGCTATCCCTGCAGACGCCGCGGCCTCGAGCATCTTAAGAAAGACCGCGTTCACCGATTGGTTTTTTCCGTATTCGTGGTCGTCATCGTGTCCAAGAAAATAGCGTCGTATATCCGTGTGGCTCGAGCCAGACATCCTAATTCTTTGCTCCTGTTGCAATGAGGCTTGATAGGCCTTTGGCAAGGCACGGAGCACCATACCAGCAGAGCGTATCGCCGCATCCAGTGTTAATGGTGTGGCGTTTTTGTTCCAGATTGATTCAAGAGCGTGGGAAAGCGCATCAAAACCAGTGGAAGCGGTAAGGCTTGGAGGCATTGTTGCCGCAAGTGCGCCTGAGAGGGCTGCTGCATCGGCCTGGAGAAAAGGAGAACTCAACGTGAATTTTCTGCCTGAGGATGAAGTATAGACTCCTACCTTGGTTGCTTCTGAACCGGTGCCCGCGGTCGTGGGCACAAGCAGAAGCGGAAGGCCCTTTCTTTCAATGGCCCGATGCGGACTGGGGCCGAGATACTCTTCCAGGTTTCCTCCATTTCGGGCAAGCATGGCTATGGCCTTTGCGGAATCCATAACGGAGCCGCCACCAAGGCCGATCACAAGATCGATATGCTCGATGTCGCATTCCAAAGCCATGGTCGTGATATCTGCAGCGCGCGGGTCCGGCTGGACGCGGTTCAGGGCAACCACCTCATAGTGGCTGGAAAGTTCTTCTTCAAGCTCCCTCACCGTATCGGAGGGACGTCCATCCTTCACAAATGCAATGCGCGGTCTTCTGCCATTAAAACCCTGGCCCAAGCAATAGACTATCGATGCCAGATCCTCACCCGTCATTTTCTCAAATGAAAGAAATTTGGTTGAAGAAAGAAGAGAATTGATCATAACGTGGCTTTCCTTCTCAGAATTCTTTTCAGAATTCATTTTTCAGTATCCAAGTTGCTCGACTATCTAAAGTTCTCGTTTTCTATCTTCTTGACCTGGTTCAGTGCGTTGGTAAGAAAGTCTTTCTTGAATTCCATTTTTTGAGTGAAGGACATTGCAAGCCAGGAATCCACTATTTCGTTGGCCAGGAAGGGTGCGGTAATCCAACCGCCCATGGTGATGACGTTGGCGTCATTGATGATTTTTGCTCTTTCGGCAGAAAACATGTCATCCACTACGCAGGCATAGATTCCTTTGTGTTTGTTGGCAACAATCGCCATTCCCTGGCCCGTACCACAGATTAGGATTCCTTTTTCAGCTTTGCCTTCCTGAACAGCTTTGCACACCTTTGGTGCCTGCTCAAAATATGCGGCGGGTTGGTCTGCAGAAGGTATGCCATAGTCGAGAACCTCTATGCCTTTTTCTTTTAGGTGAGCCACGACCGATTCCTTGAGCGTGAACCCGGAAAGATCTGAAGCAATAGCAATGATCATAGTTGATTCCTTTTTGCAACAAGCGACTGAACTGTTGCTGCGATATGTTTTGCGGTAAGACCGAAATGCTCCTTGAGCCATTCCTGGGTCCCGACTTCGCCAAATTGATCTTGAATGCCAACGCGTCCAAACTGCGGGATCTGCCTACCGCACTTGCCTTCTGCAATAAGCTCTGCAACCGCTGAGCCAAGTCCACCTGCAACTTGATGATTCTCTGCGGTTACTACAACGCCTGTAGTGCATGACCACTGTACGATAAGGTCGATATCCAACGGCTTAAGGGAAAGCGCGTCGATTACAGCCACATCGATATGTTGTTGTGCCAGAAGTTCGGCTGCATCCAGTGCTTCTTGAACCATTATTGCGCCCAACGCGACAATCACTGCGTCTTTGCCCGAACGCAGCAGTTTGCCATGTCCCAAACTGAAGGTTTCACTTTGCGGATAGAGCGGCCGTGCGGCTTTTCGATAAAGCCGCAGATATCCTGGATGCCCGGAATCCGCAAGCGCATGCAAGAGACCTGCAAGAGAGATTGGGTCTGATGGTTCAACGACGTCTATGTCTGGTATGAGCCGCATAATTCCAAGGTCTTCAAATGGCATGTGTGTACCACCATTGAAAGCTGCCGAGATTCCTGGATCGGTTCCTACAAGTTTGACAGGAAGTTTAGCGTAGGCACACGACACAAAGAACTGGTCCAAGGCCCGGCGCGAAGCAAAACAACCAAACGTGGCTGCAAACGGTCTTTTGCCTTCTGCAGCAAGGCCAGCTGCCAGACTGACCATGTTTGCTTCCGCTACACCCACGTCGATTGCCCGCTCTGGAAAAGCTTCTTTAAAAACCATGGTCCCAGAAGCCTTCATAAGATCGGCTTCTAAAACCACTATGCGCGGATCTTCTTTGGCGAGCTCTATAAGGGTTTCGGCGTACACTGCTCGCATTTCTTTGTCGGCCATTTCTGGTTTCTGCTCCTTTAGACTGTGTCGATCTATTCGATCTATTCGATGTCAATCCAGCGGGGAATTTGCATCGAGCTCGGCGATGGCTTGTTTTGCTACCTCATAATCGAATGTCATGTTATGACTGCCCACTTGGCCTTCGCAAAAAGCCGCGCCCTTGCCCTTAATGGTATCCACTATGATCATCGTTGGCCTCGGTATCGTGTTGGCCGTCGTGTCCCGCTTAAGTGTGCGGTTTTTTGCAGCGATTATCGCATTATCGATCGCCTCCACATCGTGACCATCCACGCGTTCACAGAACCAGCCAAATGCTCTCCATTTGGCAACGAGATCGTCTTGGGCGTTGGCAGAAGACTTTGCATCGGCGTGGCCATTTCCTTTCCCATCAATAGATAAAATTGAGGAGATAGGTCCGTCAATTTGAAGTTTATTGCAATCAGTAAACGCGATAAGACGATCCATGCCGTGATGCGCTGCAAACATTGCCGCTTCCCATATTTGGCCTTCGTCAGATTCGCCGTCGCCAACGATGACATACGTAAAACTGTTTCTGCCATCGAGTCTGTTTGCGTATGCTATTCCACATGCGGCAGAGAGACCTTGGCCAAGCGACCCAGTCGTCATGTCCACACCAGGGGTTTTGTTTCGATCGCAGTGGCTTGGAAGGTTTGTGCCTCCCCTGTTGAGCGTATGGAGCATAGAAGTCGGGAAAAATCCACGCAGGGCGAGGGCACTGTAGAGCGCGGGCCCGGCGTGCCCTTTTGAGAGCACAAATCGGTCACGCTCCGGCATGCGTGGGTTTGCAGGATCTACCTTGAGCTCTTTGAAGTAGAGCACGGCGAGCAAATCCGCAATCGAGAGAGAGCCTCCGACGTGGCCAACTCCGAGAAAACCTATTGTGTCGAGCGTATATTTGCGAATTTCTTTAGCGGCATTCTCAAGTCGATCTTTTTCTTCTCGGTCCATGACAATTCCTCTTTCAAAGTATCGAGTCCGCCTCCACTCAGGAAAAATAGAGGTGTTCTGCTTCGTTTACTTTATGACTTGCCAACCAAGGAGTTGAGCGGCGATCTCCAGTGGCTTTTCATAATCGCCGTATACCATCGACGCGTGGTGCGCCAAACCGTTCTTGATGATCAGATCCAGAATCTCCTTCACTGGCCTATCGAATACCGCTTTAGCATAGGTACCTGCCAAGTCCTTGTTCATCGGGACAGCTTTAGCCTTCTGCAAGAAGAGCCTCCGCTTACCACGGGCCGAATCGATTCTGGCGATGGAAAGTTCTCCGGACTTTAGCACAAAGCCTGCAGTCACGCCTTTGCCGCCCGCAAAATAGGTGTCGAGAGTTCTTTGACATGCTCCATCCCAGAGATTGCACGGGGCTACGCCGCAGTGCCACAGCAAAGCGAA
>JBDKTP010000123.1:0-5537 GCA_039680115.1 Rectinema sp. | reverse complement strand
AGAGCGGTGCCTGCGTCGAGCAGGTGAGAAGCCCGTTTGGCAGGCTGGGTGTCGACAAGGTAGGTTTCATCATCCTTGGTAACGATAAGAAGCGTGGCGTAGGGCTTTTTAAAAGTGGAGGGCCTTGCGGCATGTTGCGCGTCGTCTGTTGGCTGCTTGTCGTAGAGCATGCTAAAGCCCTTCTGCTTGACTGCTGCCTCATCTTCGGACCCGGGGATGGTACCGCGCGCAAACATATCGATGCTGAAACGCACAATGGAATCGAAATCGATGCTGCTCTTACGCAAAATCGGGAATACACCAACGCGATGCTCGATACAGTGCCTGTCAGGGTCGACAGTCCAGCGTTCTTCAAAGAGAAAGCCCACGGCAAGCAGCGCCACCAGTACCCACGCCATGACGCCTGGGGCAAGTTCAGAAACAAACATGCTTCCCACAATAAGAGCCATGATGGCGAGGTTCAGAATCCTAAACCAGAGCGGAAAGCCGTACGAGATGCGGCCGTCTTTATGTTTTCTTAAGCTGAGCGGAATTTCCACAGGCAGAAAGGATACCAGAGAGTGCTGGTTAGTACAATATGCTCGCCGGTTGACAGCATTTTCACAGTTAACGCTACCGAAACGCAGTGGTAGGTGGTTGAGCCGAGTAACGCGCAATTTGGTCCTTGGGGCGGCGCATGACAGACAATTCATTTATCTTGGAGGGGTTGGTTTTGGGTTTGAAGCGCTTGTCTCGTTCGTCATAAAACACGTGGAGGCTGCGTGGCAAGTTTCCCTTGAACTGTCTATCGTGACTCAGTAACCTTTGCGATTCGCCTCGATCCATATGTTAGTGTTTGCATATCCATGAGGTCACAACTTGGTGCCGTAGTAATCGTAATGCTTATGGGCGATGCGCGCAATTCAAGACCTCCTGCAACAGCTGAAGCACTCAGCCTGTATCTACCGGGTTCTTTATAGGCGTGGACAACATAGGCAGTTGCATTACCACCGCTGTCTACATTGGCCCACGTTTCTGTGCTTGTTCCATCACCAAAGTTGCACGTGATGGTAAGGCGACTAGCACCAGAAATATTAGAGGCAGATATGGTAAAGTAACACGTGTAATTCACACAGTAAGTGTTAGTGGACTTAGGAATAATATCTAAGTGAGGGCTTGGCGCGCTAAAAGAACAGCCTGCAAGATAGACAGCTAACACCATCGTTAAGCCCACCACAATACCAAGACGTATTGTTTTTTCATAATGTCCTCCCTCCTTTTAAGCAGTTTAAACGGCCTTTCTTGTCAATCAGATGCACGAAATCACTGAAAAGGATGGTGAGCATCAATCAAGATGTCTCTGTGAACATGATGTATGTAGGTGGTATTGCGTTCCCTCACGAAAAGTGAGTACAGAACTTCTTGTACTATACCTCGAATGCGCTCACCTGGCCCGGTCTATCGAATTCGCCCCTCCCTACAAACTAGGAAGGAGGCTCACTTGGAGCCTCCCGGAATTCACGTGTGACAGAAGATGAGCGGATTAACCTTCATTTTGCTGTATCTGCAAGTTCGTTAATCGGTGTAATCGTGGTACCATTCAATTTAAAAACGCGCCACCATAGCATGGTTGATGTCCCTGCGCCTGGGGCGCTCGAAACCGTGTAGGTTTTCCAGAGTCCCGAAGAATTATAGACTTTTACGACAGCGCCAGATGTACCGATGGTTCCAGTACCGGCATAGTGGTGAACAGAATAATAGTAATCGCCAGGATTCATGGTATCAATAGTGATTGTTTCTGGCCCGTAACTCGAGGTGTCGTCCCAGTCAAGGTTGGCAGAATGATCGTCGGCAACTTGGTCGCCGTAGTAGACATCGTCGTTGTTCGGCAGTATGAGATGGGAGTCAAGGTCGCGAGGGTTCTCGCCCCAGGTAAGCACGATTCGATACTGCCCGCTGGTCAGCTCAGGATACCCAACAATGTCTTCGACAACTTCAGTCTCTTCGTCCGCGACAACATCCACTGTAACATCCGCGAACTGATAGCCCGATTTGGCAAAATGCAGCGTTCGGGTTCCTGCAGGAAGCTCAATCGTAAATTCCCCATCAGAATTGGTTGTTGCGCTTGCTGAGCTTCCGCTCGCTGTCACCCTAACACCTTCAAGTGGTTCACCGGTCGCCGAAGAGTAGACAATACCTGTGACCTTTCCTTTCTACGCAAACATGGAAAAGAGATCACAGGAAGAAAGCAGCACCAATGCCACCAACAAGATTGGCATTGTGATCTTCAGAAATTTCTTCATTCTAGCCTCCTTTTTGCATTCCGCCTTTGCATTCCGACCTTAGTTCCTTAGATGAATAAGAGATAAGTTTATTATAATACAAATCTAGTACATTAAAAGAGGCAGGAATAACAATTTATAATTTCAACATGAAAGTTCTCGAGCACGGACCTTTGCGCTTTGGGTGGAGGAGATAGGGGGGCGGGGCGGATCTCAGTCCGGCTTATTGCAGTTCGAACACAATGCGCACCGAGGCGCTCACCTGCAGGCTGCCCGGCGCAAAGGCGTCTTCGGGCGCGCTGGGCCCTGCCATGGCCTTCATGAAGTAAACCGGTTCGTTCTGGCCACGCGCAGAGAAGGACTGCTCTTCCACCGTGACCGGTTTGCCGAGCGTCGCGCCCAAGGTTTGCGCCATAGCCTGAGCCTTGTCCATGGCATTCAGCACCGCTTTTTGGTACATCTCGATTTCCATGGCCTCGGCGTCCTTTTTTTGGTAATTGAGCGATTCGATTCCGTTAGCGCCGGCTTCCATGCCGGTTTGAACCAACGCGCTCACCTTACTGGTGTCGTAAATGGTTGTCGTTATGGTACTGGTGCTGCGATAACCGACGATTTCGTTCTGCTTGCCTTCTTCGTCGTTGTAAATTGCGGAGAGCGAGAAGGCGCTTGTCGCTATGTCCTTGCGTTCGATCCCCAAGGAGAGCAGCGCTCTTACTATTTTGTCTGCGGAATTGGTAACCGCGTTCTGAACCATGAGCGGCGTGGCAGCCTGCTTGGTGACCGAGAGCGTCAGCACCGCCATGTCGGCGATCACCGTGGTCTGGTAACTACCGGACACGCGGATGGTCCTGTCGTACGATGTCGAACTTTGGGCGCTTAAAGGGGCCAGCGCGACAAACAACACGAGCACAACGAAAAGCATCAATTTGAATGGCTTTCGATTTGCAAAAAAGTTCATAAGTCCTCCTCACGGGTTCTAGGCCGGTTCAGCACACAAAAAAAAGAATGGGTCTTTACAACAACAATTTTAAAGCAAATTGCGACCCAACAGAAGGCCTCGGACTTGTCAGGGAACCAGTTATCTGTAACCTCTTGCGCGTTCAAATATTATGATTTTATAATATATTGTTTCTCTTTATGTTTCTGATGGGAGGTTGCCTATGGTTACTACCGGCAGTACAGAAGGGGAGCCCGACCTTCCGCAAGAGTTTAAGGTGCTTTTTTCACCACTCAAGATCAGAAATGTCGAACTCAAGAACCGCGTGGTGTTCTTGCCACACGCCACATCGTACGGAGACCAGTATTTCGCTCCGACAGATCGGTCAGCCTACTACTATGCAGAGCGAGCGGAAGGCGGGGTAGGGCTCGTCATCATTCCCAGCGTGATTACGCACCCCACAGGTCTCTATCCGGGGATGCACGCGGGCTACGTTGCGGAAAATGTGCCTAAATTCAAAAAAATCGTAGATGCCGTGCACAAATACGACGCCAGGATTTTTGTTCAGTTCTCCCACATGGGCAACCAGACCAAGAGCTGGGAAACCTTTAGGCCGACATGGGCGCCGTCCAATGTGCCGGACCTGACCGTAGGCGAAATTCCAAAGGCCTTGAGCCTGGAAGAAATCAAAGAATTGGAAGACTCGTTCGTGCAAAGCGCGGCAACTACCATGCAGGCCGGGTTCGACGGTCTGGAGATAAAAGTGGCGCACGACGGAATTCTGGGTCAATTTGTTTCACTAACAAAGAATAAGCGCACCGATCAGTATGGCGGTAGTCTGGAAAACAACGTCAGAATCGTAGTGGAGATTCTAAAAGGCCTGCGTGAGCGCATGGGCAACGTGCCCATCGGAGTGCGGCTGTGCATCAACCGCTACGTGCAGGGCGACTATGGCGTTGACGAAGCGATGGTCTATGCCAGGCTGATCGCGGCCGTAGCCGACTACATCAGCATCGATTCCGGGACATGGGAGAGCATCGACATGCTGGTGCCATCCATGAACATTCCACAAGGCTTCATGCTGCAGGACATAGCGCGGATCAAGAAAGAGACTGGCGCGCTCATAATTGGCAATGGGCGGCTAGTGTGGCCGGCCATGGCGGAGCAGGCGCTGGAAGACGGCACCTGCGACCTGGTAGGTATGGCGCGGGCGCTCATCGCGGATCCATTCTGGGCGAACAAGGCTAAGGCCGGCAAGGCGGACGAGATCCGCGGCTGCCTGGGCTGTAATCAGAAGTGCATGGGGCGGCTCCTTTTGAACCTGCCCATCAGCTGTGTACAGAACCCGACATCTGGCCACGAGGAGGAATACCGCGAGGATATTCTCTACCAGAAAACGGCGACGCCGAAAAAGATCGTCGTGGTGGGCGGCGGGCCTGCTGGCATGAAAACCGCCGAAATCTATGCACGGCGAGGCAACAATGTCGTCCTTTTTGAAAAGAGCACGACGTTGGGCGGCAGAGTACGCTGGGAAAGCATGCTGCCGGGGCGCCGCGGCGTATCGGGGGTGAGCAGGTACCTTACGTATATGCTTTCGACCCTGAAAAATGTCGAGATTCGGCTGGGTGTGGCGGCGACGGCGGAAGCGGTGCTGGCCGAGCATCCAGATGTCGTGGTGGTAGCAACAGGATCAGTGGCGGTTGCGTCGCGGCCAGGGTTCTACAACACCCTGGATGCGGTGAACAAAAAAGTGACCGGCAAGAATGTAGTGGTGATGGACAACGACGCCAGCACCGAAGGTTCAGCGGTGGTGGAGCTCCTGCTCAGACAGGGTGCAAAGGTCCATTGGGTGAGTCCGGCATTCTTCAACGGACAAAATGTGACGGCGCCCATCCTGCTGGACAACTTCAAGCGGCTGGCCGGCAACCCAAATCTTATGCTGCATCCAATGAGTGTCATAACCGAAGTGAAGGATGGAAATGCTGGTCTGTTCAATATTTATCTGGCCACAGGCGGGCAGATTGAGAATGTAGACGCGGTGGTCGAGACGGGGATAAAGAAGGCCAATGGCGAATTGTACGACGCACTTAAAGGCAAAGTGCCACAGCTCTTTGTCATCGGTGACGCCGCGGCGCCACGCGACATCGCGGCAGCACTTCAGGATGCGGTCGGGCTTTCTAAATTGGTTATCGGAGCGTAAAATCAAAAAACCCTGTAAAGGGTTAAGTATGTCTAGCATCGAGGTCTACAAAAAGGGGAGGTGGTAAGAATGAAAAAGTACAAATGCTCAGTGTGCGGCTACATTTATGACCCAGCACAAGGCGATCCCAGTTCCGGCG